>CAYTVM010000001.1:0-18774 GCA_964441685.1 uncultured Atribacterota bacterium
CAACTATAAAAATGCCCTTTTATGATGAAAAAGGTAAGATTATTGGCACATTTGGAATTTCAAGGGATATCACAGATAGGAAAATGACAGAAAATAAATTGAAAGAAGAGATGTCTTTCATGAACACACTTATGGAAAGAATACCAGATTCAATTTATTTTAAAGATCTGAAAAGTAGATTTGTTCTAATAAATAAAGCATTGGCTGAAAGACTTGGTATAAAAGATCCGGACGAGGCAGTGGGAAAGACAGATTTTGATTTTTTTTCTGAAGAACATGCTAAACAGGCATATAGAGATGAGCAAAATGTAATAAAAACAGGTAAGCCTATGGTAGGTATTGAGGAAAAAGAAACATGGGACGAAAAAGGGGATAAGTGGGTATCAACTATAAAAATGCCCTTTTATGATGAAAAAGGTAAGATTATTGGCACATTTGGCATTTCGAGAGATATAACAGAAAGAAAGATGATAGAAAATAAACTGGAGGAAGAAACATCTTTCATAAACTTGCTTATGGAAAGAATACCAGATTCAATTTATTTTAAGGATCTGAAAAGCAGATGTATCAGAATAAATAAAGCTTGTGCAAAAAAATACAGAATAAATAACCCGGACGAGGCAGTGGGAAAGACAGATTTTGATTTTTTTACGGAAGAACATGCAAGAGAGGCGTATGATATTGAACAAAAAATTATAAAAACTGGTATTCCTGCCATTGACATTGAAGAAAGAGAAACCTATGAAGATAGTGAGGATAGGTGGGTATCAACCATAAAAATGCCTTATTATGATAAAAAAGGTAAGATTATTGGCACATTTGGCATTTCAAGGGATATCACAGAAAAAAAGAAAACAGAAGAAAAAATAAAATACCTATCCTTTCATGACGGGCTTACAGGACTTTATAATAGAGCATATTTTGATGAAGAGTTGAATAGACTCGACACAGAAAGACAGCTTCCTATAACTATAGTCATGGGAGACTTAAATGGGCTTAAATTAATAAATGATGCATATGGCCATGCCAGGGGAGACGTGCTCCTTAGAAAGATAGCAGACATATTAAAAGAAAGCTTTAGAAAAGAAGATATCACTTCAAGGTGGGGAGGAGATGAGTTTATATCTATACTTCCCAAAACCGATGCGAAAGATGCAATACGCATTATAAAGAGAGTTAAAAAATTATGTGAAGAAAGAAGTACAATCGAGATGCCTCTAAGCATTTCATTTGGTACTTCAACAAAGAAGTCTTCATCAGAAAATATAATTGATATATTAAAAGAAGCCGAAGATAATATGTATAAGAGTAAAATAGTGGAAAGTATGACTGCTCAGGAAAGTCTTTTACAGTCTCTGAGAGTGATTTTAAAAAAAGGAGATTATAGAACTGATACGCGCATTAAAAAATTGGATGATTATGCCGTCCTTATAGGAAAAAAGCTGAATCTTTCCAGTATAAAGCTTGAAGAATTGAAATTATTTATGGATTTTCACAATATAGGAAAATTAGCACTCGCTGACGAAATAATGACAAAAAAAGGTAGGCTGACTGCAGGAGAGTGGAAAATAGTAAAAGAGATTCCTGAGATGGGATACCGTATTGCAGAATCATCCGCAAAGCTTAAACCCATAGCGGAGTCTATACTCTCTCATCACGAATGGTATAATGGTCAGGGATATCCAAGAGGTTTAAAGGGTGAAGAGATTCCATTATTGGCCAGAATATCATTTCTTATTACTTCCTATGATGCTATGACTAGCGATAGACCATATAGAAATAAGATGACAAATAGTGAAGCAAAAAAAGAAATAAAAAAATTTTCCGGAGTCCAGTTTGACCCCAAAGTGGTAGATATATTTTTTGAATTATTAGAAGAGGAGAAATAAATAGTTTGTATTTCTTGTCGGTTCATTAGCCTTTGATTTCTTCTTATTGCCTCTTATAAAATAGATAAAGTGTATATGTCGCAAACAACACGCTGTTATAAGAAGTTGCTCGTACGCTTTATACGGCTCGGTTATAATCTTATTTCTTTTTCTAACCATTCAATATGTTGGTATTTTCTTTTCCAAAAAACATCTTCCCAAATATAATGAAATGCTAATTTTTCCCATACAGCATATCTCTTTTTAAAAAATTCTAATATTTCTTTTACAGAGACTAATTCTTGATTGAATATTAACCTTGACATTATTTTTTGTTCCCAGGGTGGTATTATTTTTAAACTATCGAGAAAGTAAAAATCTTCAAAAAGTAAATATTCAATCGAAGCAGGACCAATTCCATAGAATTTTAACATCTCTTTTTTAACTTCTTCTTTGGGTGGAGCACGAAGTGCAGAGGCAGGTATCCACTGTTAGATGACCTTTTTTGGTTTTTTATTATGTTTGATCACTATACTTCCACCATGCTATTGACAATAGGTAACCTGTAAACGAAGTAAAAATCAAAGAAAAATAACTCCATTCGTTTATTCGATTTTTAAACTCCTCTCCAGCGGCACCACAATATATGCCTGGAATTGACCAAGGGAAATAATGACCCCAACCCATATAGGGAATAAATTGAGCTAACATTAAAATCACTATCAAAAAACCTAAAGGAGCTAAATAACCCTTCGCCCATAAGGCAAAAAAGGAAACCCATGTTCCCAACACCATAGTTAGTAGGATTGTAATAAAATAGATTTTAATAATTTCAAAGATAACATTATATTCCCAGCCAGGTAAATTTAATATTCTACCTACTATAAATCCTAAAATTAAATCGGAAATTGCCAAACTCAAACACCAGATAATATAAATAATGAATTTTGCATTCAATATCTTGGTACGAGAAATCGGTAATGATAATAAATCCCGGTAAGTATGATCTGAATATTCTCTACCGAATAAGTAACTGACGACAAATCCAAACGCTATTATTCCTGCGACTCCCGCTCCCTGCGTTAAATAAAGCGAAAGATAAGAGCCCCAATTTACAGGAGTTGATAACATAGAAACTTTAATACTTAAAATGCTTGATTTAGGGACCAATTCAGGATTTTGTATTAAAAACATAATAACTCCTCCCATAATAGGTATCATGGCAAAAGCAACAAAAGTAATCCACACAATGCTTAAATGCTTGAGCTTTAGTAATTCTGTGATAAATGATCTCTTTAGTTCATTCATATTATTAACCCTCCTCACTTCTTATCGTTCTTATGAAAAAGGCTTCCAAATCCTCCTCAAAGACATATAATAGTCTTGGCGTCAAACCGGCGCTAACCAACCATTCACAAATGGTTTCCGGCTTATTTATTGCACTTGGGTCATATATTTCAATTATATTTTTTTGGTTAATATTTGAAGATATATTCTTGTTCTTTAGAAATTCTAAGGCCTTTGCATTATTCCCGGTTTCTATTATTAGTTTTTTTATTACTTGGCCTTTCATCTCCTCAGATTTTAATTCTTTTACCAGCCTTCCATTATGAATAATAGCGATTTTAGTCACGAGCTTTGAAAGCTCACCCAAAATATGACTTGAGATAAAAATAGTAGTCCCATTTTTCGAAAGCTCTTTTAGCATTTCTCGAATCTCTATTATTCCTGCGGGGTCCAGTCCATTCATAGGTTCATCTAAAAGAAGTAGTTTAGGCCTGTGCATTAATACTTTTGCCAGTCCAAGGCGTTGTAAGTTGCCTAACGATAGATGTTTAGCTTTAGCATTTTGATAGTCCCTAAGTTTTAATCTATCAATAACATGATCAATTAAGTTATTATCTATCAATTTTCTTAAATTAAAAAATACTTCAAGATTTTCTTTAACAGAGAGGTTAGGATATGAATTGGTGGATTCTACCATATACCCTACATCATTCCAGAGAGTAAAATTTTTTCTTATATCTTTACCAAATAACTTAACAATTCCCTGATTTGTTTTGGGTCTAATCATTCCAAGCAACATCCTTATTGTGGTGGTTTTACCGGCGCCATTTAAACCTACAAAGCCATATATTTCTCCGGATTCTACTTCAAGGGAAATATTATTGACAGCAATCAAATCCTTAAATTTTTTTGTCAAATTATATGCTTCAATTGTTTTCATTTTTTTCTTCCTCATTTCAAAACATATCGCTTAACGACCAAGAAGACATTTTTATATTTGATTCTTAGTGTCTGGTCATAAAGAAAGGATAGCTTAAAAGGGAATCAACTGTCAAGAATAAAGATTTAACTCCATTTTCTCTAAAAAGAAGGATTTTTAAATCTTTTGTCGAATTAAAAAAATATAAAAAGAAATTTTAAAAATATCTCACCGGACACTAAAATAGAATGAATAATATTCTTTTAGAAAAACTGAAATCAGAAATGGAGATTAAATCTGAAAAGGTGGTTCTTGCATATGCGAAAGATTTTTATACTCAAAGATTACTAATAGTTTTCTAAAATGCTAATGAAAATCTTGTACTAAATAATTTTGATTTTTATGGAGGGTAAAAAAATGAATCATTGGAAATCAATGCTGAAAGTTGACCAGATAAATTGGTTATTAGAAGATGATAATCCATCGGTTAGATATTTTACCTTAGTCAATCTCTTAGAAAAGTCAAAAGAAGATCCGGAAGTGCTAAAGGTTAAAGCTGAAATTATGCAAAAAGGAGTAGTGCCTAAGATCTTAACTAGACAGAAAGAGGAAGGATATTGGGAAGAAGCAGAAAAATTTTATACTGCTAAATATAAAGGGACCGTATGGCAAATTCTTATCCTGGCTGAACTTGGAGCGGAAGGAAAAGATAGTCGCATTAAAAAAGCTTGCGAATTTCTTATGGAAAACTCTCAAGATCGTGAAAGTCATGGTTTTTCTATTTGGACAAGTGCCAGGACCGGAGGAGGCAGATCTACTGGCGTTATACCTTGCTTAACCGGAAATTTAGTTTGCAGTCTAATTAAACTTGGTTATCTTAAAGATGAAAGGGTTCAAAATAGTATAAATTGGATTACCGCTTATCAAAGATTCGATGATGGGATACAAGATATACCCAAAGATTGGCCTTATAAAAAATGGGTTGCATGTTGGGGTAAACATTCCTGTCATATGGGGGTGGTAAAGGCTTTAAAGGCATTGGCAGAAATTCCGGTTAATCAAAGAAATAAAGAGGTGAAAAACACGATAGAAGAGGGGGTAGAATATTTACTTAAGCATCATATTTATAAAAGAAGTCATGATTTGAGTCGGGTATCTAAACCTGGATGGTTGCGTTTAGGTTTTCCTTTAATGTATCAGGATGATATTCTGGAAATTTTAGGAATATTAACTCAATTAGGTTACCATGATGAGCGGATGCAAGAAGCCATAGATCGGTTAATTCTTAAACAGGATAATCAAGGTAAATGGAAATTGGAAAGTACTTTTAACGGGCGTTTCCAGACCAATATCGAGCAAAAGGGCGAACCAAGCAAATGGATAACTTTAAATGCCCTTAAAGTATTGAAAAATTTCTATAGCTAGGCAAGAAAGTAAAACAATTAATTATTAATAAAAGTATTTTGATAAAAATATTATTTATTTCTTTTCAACTACGATAGTACATTTGGTAAGTAAAGCAGCTATAGCGCCCACAGCAGCTAATATTGGGGCTACGAGAGCTCCCACGGCACCTACGGTCATAGGAAATTCAGCAACTGATTCACCGTCATCATTTTTAATAATTATTCTTCGGGCATTTCCCTCTTTTATGATGTCTTTAATTTTTTCAATAATGTCTTCTCCAGAGACTTTAAATTCCTCTTTTTTATTTGTCATATTTCCCTCCTTAATCCTTTTTTGTTCATTTTATTATAACACAAAAGACAAAAAGATTTTTAAAATTATTTTTAAAAAAGAGAAAACTATACTATAATTCTAATATGATAATCGATAGTAATATCGAACGGAGATAATTTTTTAAGGAGAACTATTATGAAAATTTATATTAGTGCTGATATCGAGGGAGTTACCGGTATTGCCCATTGGGACGAGACAGAAAAATCAAAACCTGATTATCAGAAATTTGCCAAGCAGATGACCGATGAAGTCAAGGCAGCCTGCGAAGGAGCAATCAAGGCAGGGGTAAAAGAAATTTGGATTAAAGATGCCCACGATACCGGAAGAAATATCCTGGCAGATGAATTACCACAAATGATTAAATTAGTTCGGGGTTGGAGTGAACATCCCTATTTAATGGTCCAGGAACTGGACAAATCATTTGATGCTCTATTGATGATTGGTTACCATTCTTTTGGCAGTTCAAGCTCTAATCCTTTATCCCATACTCTAAGTTCATCCGCTTTAAATTATATTAAATTAAATGGAGAGTATGCCAGTGAATTTTTAATCCATGGCTATGCTGCTGCTACTGTTGGTGTGCCCTTAGTTTTTATCAGTGGGGATGAGGGCATTTGCCAGGAAGCGAACAGAATAAATAAAAACATCAAGACCGTGGCCGTAAACAAAGGAGTAGGTAATTCAGTAATCAGTATTCATCCGAAGCTGGCAGTAGAGAAAATCAAAGGGAGCGTAGAATCAATACTAAAAGAGGATATTGATAAATGTAAAATTAAATTACCGGAGCACTTTCAAGTAGAAATATCATATAAAAAGCATGCAAGTGCTTTTAAATCATCTTTTTATCCGGGAATGAAACAAATTTCTTCTACTAATTTAGTATTTGAGACAGATGATTATTTTGAAGTTCTACGGATGTTGTTATTTACGGCATAAATAGATTTAAGGTAAGAAAATTTATTACAGGGGAAAGATAATTGAGAAGTTTTAATAATTTAAGTAAAAAAAAGAAGTTTTGTTAGATTTTATGCTGTATTAATGATATATTATATTAAATAAATTTAAAAGTGTAAACGAGCTTTTTTATAATTGGCTAAATGGCTAAAATAAATTAATGTAAAAATCAATGAAGTTGTATTAATTCTAATAAGATGAGGAATAGTTATGACCGAAACTTTTTTATCCATTTATGAAGCCCTCCCTTATTTGTTTAGGGGTTCTTTGGTGACTATCGGATTGGTAGGAGGAGCCCTGGCTTTGGGATTAACTTTGGGGATTCCTATGGCTATAGGTCAGGTTTATGGTAATAAGTACAGTGCTGGCTTGATTTCATTTTACGTCTGGTTCTTCCGAGGACTTCCCGTCTTAGTCCTTCTTTTTCTTTTTTATTTTGGACTGTTTACTACTTTAGGTCTTGACTTATCGGCTTTTACTGCCGGTATTTTAGTGTTAGGCTTAAGGAGTGCTGCTTATCAATCACAGATTTTCCGAGGGGCTATGCAATCTCTTGGTGAGGGGCAGATGTTAGCTGCCCTGTCTTTGGGAATGAGTAAAGCTAAAGCTGCCTGGCATATTATTCTACCCCAAGCCCTGAGAATTTCTATTCCCGGATGGTCTAATGAATATTCTATAATACTAAAAGATTCAGCGGTTACTTATGCTATAGGATTAATGGAGATAATGACCCGGGGAAAATTTATTGCTACTCGGACTTTTAAACCTATGCCAATCTTTCTTACCTGTGCTTTAATTTTTCTTATTTTAACTTACGGAGGAGTACAATTACTTAATTTATTAGAGAAAAAGATAAGGATTCCTGGTTATGGAACGGAAAGAGAGGGGATTTATTAAAGATGCAAAAAGACAACACTATTGTTTTAAGGGTTGAGGATATTTATAAAAAATATGGCAATGTGGAAGTACTTAAAGGAGTATCTTTTGAAATAAAAAAGGGTGAAACCAAAGTTATTATCGGTCCTTCGGGAAGCGGGAAAAGCACCCTTTTACGATGTATAAATCAATTGACTATTCCGGACAAGGGACGAATTTGGTTAGAGAACGAAGAAGTCACTCATACCCGAAAGAATATCAATCAATTCCGTCAGAAGATTGGAATGGTCTTTCAGGACTTTAACTTATTTGATCATCTGAACGCCTTAAGGAATGTTGAAATAGGACTAATTAAAGTAAAGGGCATGGGGAAAGATGAGGCCAGGCAAAAAGCAATAGAGGGGCTTAAACAGGTAGGGTTGGAAGAACAAGCTTATTTATATCCCGCTCAACTTTCCGGAGGACAAAAACAGAGAGTTTCTATAGCCCGAACTTTAGCTATGGACCCCAGTGTGATACTTTTTGATGAGCCCACTTCAGCACTGGACCCGGAATTAATTGGTGAGGTATTAGAAGTTATAAAAAAATTGGCGTTAAATGGGATGACCATGACAGTGGTAACTCATGAAATGGGATTTGCCCGTTCGGTAGCCAATGAGGTTATATTTATGGAGGACGGAAAGATTATAGACCAGGGGTCTCCCCATAAGCTTTTTACCAATCCCGAACATGCACGTACCAGGAAGTTTCTTTCTAAGATAACCGAATTATACGGAAGGTCAGCAGAAAAAAAATGAACGGAATTTATTTTATCAAAGATATCGTTTTGCCCCCTTTAATAGAAGGAACCTGGGTTACTATTAAGTTATTGTTTTTCTCTATCCCCTTGGGCTTGCTTTTAGGTATTTTAATTGCCGGGGGACGGGTATACGGAAATAAAATAATATCCTTTTTGTGTGCCAGTTTTACGGTTTTTTTTCGCGGCACCCCTTTATTAGTACAACTCTTTGTTATCTATTACGGGCTGCCTTCTATAGGTATATACTTTTCTCCTTTTGCAGCGGCAGTGGTGGGTTTTGTTCTATGTAGCGGAGCTTATCATTCCGAGTATATCAGGGGAGCTATTCAATCAATTAAGAGCGGCCAAATGATGGCTGCCCAAGCTTTGGGGATGAGCAAATTTAAAGCAATTATCTATATTATTTTTCCTCAAGCTTTAAGAAGGGCTCTCCCGGGTTGCTCTAACGAGATTGTGTATTTAGTAAAATATTCATCACTGGCCTTTATGGTTACCTGTATAGAATTGACCGGAGCAGGAAAGATTATCGCAACTCGTTATTTCAGATATACAGAAGTTTTTTTGGTAATAGGAATTATATATCTAATGATGGTTTCTTTAGTGAGCAAATTTCTTGCTATAGTAGAAAAGAAATTAAAAATTCCCGGATTAGGGTAAGCTACTTATACTAAATTGTGTAGTAAAAGAAAAAATACTTGGCTGTTTGAAAAAGAACAATTTTCAAAAGAAAGCGAGGTGAGAGGACAAATAAAAAGTTTCTTATAATTTAAAAAAAGTTTTAATTAATTATCAAGGAGGATAAAAAAATGAAAAGAAATAAATCAAGATTAGTCAACATTATTTTGATTCTTGCCCTTACTTTATTAATCGGAAGCATAGTAATCGGCCAGGCCCAGGAAAAAAAGACCTATATCAACGGTATTGATCCCGATTTTCCGCCCTTTGCTTATATAGATAAAGAGGGTAAACCTGCAGGATTTGATGTGGAAACAGTAGATTGGATTGCTAAAGAGATGGGCTTTGAAGTTAAACATCAACCTACAGCCTGGGACACCATAATCCCTACTCTAAATGCAAAAAAGATTGACTTTATTGCTTCCGGATTATCTGTAACCGCAGAGAGAGCAGAAGTTATTGCTTATACTATACCCTATTATGAACACAAGTGGGCCCTGGTAGTGCGTGCAGATTCTGATCTGAATATCGTTACCGGTTTGAGCGAGGGACATACAGTAGGGGTTCAGAGAGGGACAACCGGAGCCAACTGGATAGAAGATAATCTTATTGGAAAGGGTGTAGATGTAAAGATAAAAGTATATGATACCTTTACTTTGGCTATAGAAGACCTTTTAAATGGAAGGATCGATTCCGCTGTTCAAGATGATACCATGGTTAAGCAAATACTGGAAGTCAGATCAGGATTAAAGGAAGTTGGAACCTGGGGAACAGGAGAAGAAAGATATGCCTATGGTTTAAGAAAAGGTGATACTGAATTATTAGGCCTATTAAATGAAGGCTTAACGAAAATAATGAGTTCGCCAAAATGGGATGAGCTTAAAGCTAAGTATGGTATATAATGTAGCGAAGAAATAGCTATAAATAAAGGGATAGAGGATTTTCCTCTATCCCTTTATGGTTAGAATTTATAAATATTTTTATTTTATCGAGATAAATTATAAAAATAAAAAAATGAATTTAAAAGATAAAAAGAGGTAAATTTATGAAAACATTTCTTCTTCCTTATGGAAACGAAAAAATACCTATCTCTATTCCCCAAAAGAATTTATTAAAAATTTGTTGGTTAAAAGAAACACCCGGTGTTAAAGATAATATAAAAGCGATCAAAGAGGCAATAAAAAATCCTATCGGTTCTCCGACTATTCCTATAATTACTCAGAGAAAACGTAACGCAGTGGTAATCTGTACCGATATTACTCGACCTACGCCAGATAAGTTATTAATCCCTCCTATATTGGATGAAGTAAATAAAGGAGGCATTTCCGACAAAAATATTAAAGTAATCATTGCTCGAGGGCAGCATAGAAAGATGACTGAAGAAGAAGTAAAAGAGAAGGTAGGTAAAGAAGTTTTTAAAAGAGTAAAGATTAGCCAGCACGACCCTGATAATAATCTTTTTTATCTCGGGAAATCTAAGAGGGGAAATGAATTATGGGTGAATAAAGATGTAGTTCAAACTGATGTAAAAATATCTACCGGTAATATAGTCCCTCATAGATATGCAGGTTATGGAGGAGGAGCAAAAAGTATTTTACCAGGGATATCCTCCAGAGAGGCCATCGGCTATAACCACCTTTATGTAGAAACAGGAGAAGCCGCCTTGGGGAAAACAAAAGGCAACCCTGTTCGGGAAGAAATGGAAGAAGCTGCTAAGATGATTGGGTTAGACATGATAGTCAATACGGTTATGAATGTGAAAAATGAAATAGTTAAAGTCGTTGCCGGAGACCCCGCTATGGCTCATCAAGCCGGAGTAAAAGCATGCAATGATATCTACGGAGTTAAAATTCCAGAAAAAGCGAATATAATCCTTGCCAGCAGTTATCCCATGGATATCAGTTTTCATCAAGCTTCCAAGACTTTAGAAGCTATAGGTCATATCATTAAAGAAAAAAGTACAATTATTATGCTTTCTCCCTGTTATGAAGGAATAGGAGGGAAAGACTTTGTTGATTTTCTTAAAGAAAAAACTCCTGAAGATATTATTAAGAATATTAAAGCTCATCCAGAAAAAAATGTAGTTTCGGGAATCATTTCCTACTTAATAACAAAGTGTAAAGAGAAAGCAAAAATTTACTTGATATCAGAAGGGATAGAAGATAAAGATATAATAGAAATGGGAATGTTGCCAGCTAAATCTGCCCAAACCGTTTTAAATGATGCTTTAAAAAATTATAGGGATGATGCAAAAGTATTAGTTTTACCAACTGCCTCAGTTACTCTTCCTCTTCTCGAGGAGGAATAAATTTGAAAAAATTTTTACCCGGTAATGAGGCAGTTGCTAAAGGGATAATCAATTAGGGTAGAAGTGGTCCTAATTCTATTTCCTCAAGTAAAAATTCTGGGAATTCATATAGAATGAAGCGTAAATAAAGGCAAGTAAACCACAAAAACAAAAACATTTTTTTATAAGTAATTACAATTAATGAAACTATTAGTCATTAGTGATAAATTTTTATTTAAGATGTTTTAAATAAAGATAATTGTTTCTTTGATTTTTCTTTCTTTTAGAGAAATTTCAGAATTTGGTATAAAAAAGCTTACTTCTAAAATCTTTTTTAGTCCTCTCACATCAAATATCAATTATCATTATTTATAATTAACTTTATCTAAACTATTGCAATTTTAATAATATTTCTACGCACTTTTTCTCTTTTAGAGTTTAATTTAAATTATTTATTTTCATTTAAAAAGCATTGAAAATGTTATTAAGAATTTAGGAAATTTTGTTTGACAATAGATATGTATTAGATGTATACTTTAAAAAATACTTAATAAAGTCATTGGAAAAAGAAAGTATTTTAATAGGGTGGTAATTAGGTGTATCGAACCGGAGATTTAAAATTAATACAAGAATTAAACCAAACTATAATTTTTAAAACTATACGGAAATATGGGCCTATTTCCCGTAGCGAGATTGCTAAAAAGAACAAAATAAGCCCTACAACTGTTACTGCTGCTGTAAGAAAATTGCTTCAACAAGGGCTAGTATGCGAGAATGGCGTTGGACTATCTTCCGGGGGTAGAAAACCTATCCTTATTCAATTTTCCCCCAATAGTCGATTTGTTATAGCGGTTGTTATTACAAATTCTTCTATTAAAATTGCAGAAATGAATCTAAAAGCAGAAGTTCATAGAGAAAAAATATTTCATATTCACAATATTACTGGTCAACTGGTAATTGATTCTCTTTTACAATATATTGACCAGTTCTTAAACCAGTATTCCGATTTGGCAAATTGTATTGGTATTTCTATTATCTCTCCAGGTATTATCGATGTAGCCAAAGGTATAATTTATGAAAATACGAAGTTAAAATTTAAAAATATTCATTTAAAAAAAATTATTGAAGAAAAGTATAAACTAAGAACATGGTTAGAAAACGACACTAATGCAATTGTATTGGCAGAAAGAATTTTCGGATCATATACAAAATTTAAAAATATAGTTTATATTACAATTGCTGATGGAGTAGGAGCTGGAATTATTTTTAATGGGGCTGTGCTTCGTGGTTCTAATGGCGGGGCAGGAGAGTTTGGTCACACAAGTGTTGATAAGAATGGTGTTCAATGTGATTGCGGTAATAAAGGCTGCCTCGAAAATTATGTAAGTTGGCCAGTGATTTATTCTAAAATACTATCTTCCATAACAAGCGGAAAACATACGATAATGTTGGAATTAGCAAAAGGTGATATAAATCAGATTAGTCCTTTTGTTTTACATGCTGCTTTAAAAGGAGGTGATAAATTAGCTAAGGATATTATGGAAGAAACGGCAGAATATCTTGCGATAGGGATTACTAATATAGTTAATTTATTAAATCCAGATATAATTATTTTGGGAGGGAAGGTTGCTTATAATAATGATTATTTGATTTCTCGCGTAAGAGAATTAGTATTTGACCAAGCTTTAGATATTCTAACTAATAAACTAGAAATTTATCCGACTTCTTTAGGAAAGAATTTTAAACTAATTGCTGCCGTTGCTATAGCCTTACAAGATATTTTTCATTTTTCTTTAAGTATTTAGAAAATTGAATTATTTATTTGATTGATGTTAATTTTTCGAAGATTAAAGAAAAACATAGAAAAATCATTACAAATTTTGAAATATTTTTAACTTGATCTAATAAGAGTTTAAAGGGTGGAGCTGGATAACAAAATAGAGTTTTCTAAAAGGCACCATACTCTAATGAAAGGAGGTGAGGGGATAAAGTAGTATAAATTTATTTTGGTTTAGTGGGAATTTACGGATTTTGAATGTAATTAATAATTAAAAAAATAAGGAGGTTGTTTATTGTGAATAAAAATATATTTTTTTTATTCGTTTTAGTATCTATTATTGCAGTTTTTTCAATATTTGTTAGCGCAGAAACTTTAACTTTATGGTTACCACCTTATGGATCTGAAGAAGTTTTAGATCAGAAAATATGGGAACCTGTGATAAAGGAATTTGAAGAAGAAAATAACGTAAAAGTGAATTTACAAATTGTTCCATGGTCAAATTATGAAGAAAAGTATATGACAGGAATTGCTAGTGGTGAAGGTCCCGATGTTGGTTATATGTATGCCGAAATGTTCCCCGATTTTATAAATATGGGCGCATTAAGCCCAATTAAAGATTATTTAACACAAGAGGATTATGATAACTACATGTATCTAGATAAAGGGATTATGTTTGGTAAACAATATGGATTACCTATCATAGTAGGAAATGCGGCTATTCTTTACTATAATTCTGATATATTGAATAAATTAGGAGTTAAGCCACCTACTAATTGGGAAGAATTTAGAGAGATATGTATAAAAGCAACACAAGATACCGATGGTGATGGTAAAATTGATCAATGGGGATATGTTCCTGGATGGGGAGCTAGCTATTTTGGCGAAATGAATTATATTTGGTATTGTTGGTTATGGCAAGCAGGAGGCGATTTGTATAGTCCCGATCTTACAAAAGTTGCCTTTAATAGCGCAGAAGGAATTAAAGCCGCAAAGTTTCTCTATGATCTAAAATTTAAAGATAAAGTAATCCCAGATATAATAACATCTCAAAATAATCAGGAGATGTTTACTAATTTTTTCGCAAAGGGTAAGGCAGCTTTTATGATTTATCAATCTGTTGCAGCATCAAAAATATTAGAAAAAGAATATCCTAATTTAAACTGGGGATTTGTACCATCATTAAAGGACAAAGAAAAAGGAACATTTGTTGCTGCAGATCAATTAGTATTATTATCTTCGGCAAAAAATAAAGAGTTATCTTTTAAATTAATGAGACACTTGACAAGTTCGAAAGGGATGACTAGATTTCATGAATTCAACCCTTGGCCGCCTATAGCTAAAGATGAAGAGTATAACGGTAATTCAATGTTCAAAGACTTATATACCAAAGATGTTGATTCTCTTAGAGCACTTCGTCCTGCACCAAAAGGGTCCGGAATTTACGATTATCTTTATAAACAATTACAGTTAATGATGATGGGCAATAAATCTCCAGAAGATGCTTTATATGCTGCAGAGCTATATAGTAATATGATATTAAAGCAATAATAAAGACTAGTATTTTTAATAAGTTAATATATTATTAAAAATAAGTAAAAGCTGAAACTCCTTTCTTCTTATTCTGAAAGGAAGGAGTTTCAGCTAAAAAAATAATAATTATATCAAATTGGGTTACTAGTCAACCATTAATATGAAGAATTTAAAATACCAAGAATATATCTCGAAAACCTACAAAAAAATAAGGAAATTAAATGAGACTAAAAAAAAATAGCAGGGAAAATATAATTGGTTTTACCTATATATTACCCTCTTTATTAATTACCATCGCATTTTTTATAGTCCCTATTATCATGTCTTTATATTATAGTTTTCATGAATATAATGTTATACAACCTCTACATTTTATTGCCCTTGATAATTATAAAAGATTATTTAAAGATCCTATTTTTTGGATTTCTCTAAAAAATACATTTTATTACACTTTAATAGTCGTCCCCGTACAAACCATGTTAGCGTTATTTCTTGCGGTTTTAATTACAAGTTGTAAAAAAAATATTTGGATAAGCGTTGTTAAGGGTTCTTTATTTATTCCAGTTATTTCATCAATGATTTTAGTTGGTATAATATGGCGCATAATTTATAATCCAGATATAGGATTTGCGAATGCTGCATTACAATTTTTAAAGCTCAGCCCTTTAAATTGGCTAGGCACTACAAAATCTGCTTTACCAAGTATTATGATGGTAGCTATTTGGAAGGATACTGGATATTTTATGATTATATATATTGCGGGAATATTAGAAATTCCGGATATTTACTATGAAGCAGCTAAAGTAGATGGGGCAGATAATTTTCAAAAGTTTTGGAAAATAACCTTGCCTTTATTGAAAAATAGTACATTATTTGTAGTTTTATTAGGAACAATATGGTCATTTCAAGTTTTTGAGTTAGTGTATTCTTTAACCGGCGGAGGACCTGGTTTTTCTACCATGACTTTAGTAATGCATATTTATAATTCGTCTTTTAGACAATTTAAAATGGGGTATGGAACTACTTTAGCCTATGTCTTATTTGTGATAGTAGTAACAATTTCGATTTTTCAGATGAAATTATTAAAGAATAATGATGAAGGAATTTATTGAAGTTGGAGGATATTTTACAAAGATGAAAAAGATTATTGAAATATTTAAAAATACATTTTTTTTGATAATCGTATTATTAATGTTAATTCCATTTTCATATATGCTTTTTTTTTCATTAAGAATTAGTTATTCAACTGCTTTTTCAAGTTTTTCATTTTCCCAATTAACCTTAAAAAATTATTTAACTATATTTAATAATTACAATTTTTCGAGATATTTCACAAATAGCGTTATTGTAGCAATAGGGTCATGTATGTTAAATGTGATTGTAGGGGCAATGGCGGGATATGGATTTGCAAAAAAACATTTTTGGGGGAGAGATAAAATATTCTTCATATTGTTGATCACATTAATAATTCCTTCTCAGGTTACTATGATACCTCTTTACATTATAATGAAAAATATAAAATGGATAAATACTTATCAAGGGGTAACAATACCTTTGGTAACTTTTTTTAGCGTATTTCTTATGAGACAATTTATGATGGGCATTCCTAACGAGTTAATTGATGCAGCCAGGATAGATGGCTGTTCAGAAATGAGAATTTTTATCAATATTATTCTTCCTTTGGCAAAACCGGCTATAATTTCACTTACGATTTTTTCTTTTATCACCGCTTGGAATTCCTTTCTCTGGCCATTAATTATTACTACGAGCGATGAAATGAGAACTCTCACCTTAGGTTTATCAACTCTTCAAGGTAATTATTCAACTAATTATGGCTTGGTAATGGCTGGATGTACATTAACTTTTATACCCCCATTTATCTTGTATATGGTTCTACAAAAGAAATTTGTTAAAGGAGTTACTTTATCCGGGATAAAGGGGTAGTTCTTAAAGAAAGGTAGTATACTTATGCAAATTTATTATGGACTGGTTGATTCAGCATATAAACACATAAAATATAAAAATATTCCCGAACCCATTTGGAATACAAAAAATATGGAATTAACTTTGGCTAAAGGAGAAAGATTTGCTTTTCAATTAATATTAAAATTTTCCGATGAATCATTTTGTTCTTTGGATTTAAATAATAATGTTAGTTGGAAGGGTTTAAATAATAGAGTAAGAATAGGAATAGAACCAAATCAGTTGGAAAAATGTAATTCTATTGAAGCGAAAGCTTATTTTTTAGGTTATGTAGAAAATGATGATGGATTAATGATTGCTGATCCCATTTTAAAACAAACAGGCAAATTATTAGAAAAAAATATATCTCAATCAATTTGGGTAGAAGGTAAAGTGCCATCTAATTATAATAAAAAATTATTCGAGTTTCGTATTAATATATGGGAGCAAAATGGTTTTGAAGATGAGAAAAAGATAGCTACAATACCGATTAAGATTAATATAACTAATTTTAGTATAAATTTATTGAAAAAAAATAGCTTTACACTTGACCTATGGCAGCATCCAAGTAATTGGGCTAGAATGTACCATGTACCGCTTTGGTCAGAAGAACATTGGGATATAATTAAAAACTATTTAAAAGAGTTAGCTTCTTTGGGACAGAAAACCATAACCGGGATAGTATCTGAAATGCCCTGGTGCGGACAAGAATGCTATAAAGTATCTAATTATCCCTCAAATCTTTTTGAACATACTATGGTTGTAGTTAAAAAGAAAAAAAATGGAGAGTTCATTTGTGATTTTAATATCATTGATCGTTACATTGAAACATCTATTCATTTAGGTATTTGTGAGGAGATAGAACTTTTTGGATTAATTGGCGTTTGGGATAACAATTTTGGTAAACCGATTAAAGATTATAGTGACGCAATTAGAATTCGCTATTTTGATGAAAATAGTAGAAGTTTTAAATATTTAAGAAAAAAGGAAAAATTAAAAGAATATATCTTACAAATTTTTAACCATTTTATAGAAAAAAAATGGTGGAATATTACAAAAATAATATGTGATGAACCTTTAAGTGATGAATATGGCGATATAGAACTTTTTTGTGATTGGATAAAATTTTTAAATGAAATAAAAAGTGATATTAGAATTAAGTATAAAGTTGTATTTACCAAAGGTACTTTTATTGATAGATTTAAAAATATTTTAAATGATTGGGTTCCAGACTTACAGACCTTTATTAATTATAGAAAAAAGATAATAAATATGAAAAATGAAATTAATAAACATGGAGGGAAAATTTACTGGTATGTTTGTTGTATTCCAGATAAGCCAAATAATTTTATTGTTTCGCCACTTATAGAAAATAGGCTTATTAGCTGGTTTACTTATTATTTTGGGCTGGATGGTTTCCTTAGATGGGATTATGCTATATGGCCCAATGATCCATGGAGAAAACCAAGTTATAAGTTTCCAGCCTGGAAGGCGGGGGATATGTTTTTTGTTTATCCGGGGAATGATGGTAAACCAATTCGCACTATACGTTGGGAGAACTTAAGATTTGGCATCCAAGATTTTCAATTATTTCTTGCTTTGGAAGAGCGAGGATACGATATAGAAAGGATAAGAAAAGAATTTCTTCAATCTGTTTTGGGAGATTTAGATAAAATGGAAAGCACGAAGGAAAATGTAAAAATTGATTATTCTTTAGATTATTTAAAATATGAAGAGATAAGAGTTTTAATACTAAAAAAATTAGAAGAAATGAATGGGTTAAAATAATATTAGAGAGGAGAAATATAAAATAAAAGAGATGTATAATTTTAAAAAAGGGATAAATCAATGGGCTTTCCCATCCCAAATAAAAATAGAAAATATCTTTAAATTAACCAAGAAAGCAGGATTTGACGGAGTTGAAGTTGTTATAGCAGAAGAAGGAGAAATTAACTTAAATTCTACGGAAAATGATATAAAAAATATAGTAGAATTATCTAAATCTGTAGGTATTGAAATAAGTAGTTTGGCTACAGGACTTTTTTGGGATTATTCGCTAACTAGTGATAATTCTTCAGAGCGAGAAAAGGCCAAGAT
>CAYTVM010000001.1:18784-28415 GCA_964441685.1 uncultured Atribacterota bacterium
GTAGCAAGCTGGCTTGGAGTAGATACAATATTAATTGTTCCTGGTGCAGTAGATGTATTTTTTAAACCGGATTTTCCCGTGGTTTCTTACGATAAGGTTTATGAACGTTCATTCCAGGCACTAAAAGAGTTAACTCCTTTTGCGGAGGATTATAAAGTAAATATTGCCATTGAAAATGTTTGGAATAAATTTTTACTAAGTCCAATTGAAATGAAACATTTTGTAGATTCTATAAATAGTCCTTATTTGGGTGTTTATTTTGATGTAGGCAATGTTTTACAAATAGGTTACCCGGAACAATGGATTAAAATATTGGGCAAGAGAATAAAAAAAGTACATTTTAAAGATTTTAAAAAATCTGTTAATACAGTTGATGGATTTACAAATCTCCTTTATGGTGATGTTAACTGGATTAAAGTTATTTCGGCTCTAAAAGAGATTGAATATGATAATTATATTACTGCTGAACTTTTCCCTCCTAAATATTTTCCTGAAAGTCTTGTATTTGAAGCATCTATTAGTATGGATAAAATATTAGGTAGAGAGGGAAAATAAAATGTCACTTAGAATTGGCTTTATAGGATGTGGGACGATAGCCCGTATTCATATGAAAAATTTTTTAAAGATGGAAGATGTAGAAATTGTGGCAGTATGTGATATTCTTCTTGGAAGAGCAGAAAAAGAAGCCAAAGAATTTAATGCAAAAGCGTATAGCGATTACAAAAAAATGTTTGAGAAGGAAAGACTAGATGCTTGTTATATTTGTATTCCTCCCTTTGCCCATTCATCCATTGAATCTTATGCAGCAGAAAGGGGAATAAATCTTTTTATTGAGAAGCCTATTGGATTAAATATAGATGAAGCAAAAAATACAGAAAAAATTATTAAGAAAAAAGGGATTATAGTAAGTGTAGGTTATGTTTTCAGATATTTAGATATAGTTGAAAAAGCAAAAGAATTATTGAAAGGTAAAAAAATTGCTTTAGTGTGTGGTAAATATTTTGGAGGCACTACACCTGTTGACTGGTGGACTGTAAAAGATAAATCCGGGGGACAAATAGTAGAACAAACTACACACATAATTGACCTTTCTAGATATCTTGTTGGAGAAATAGATATGATTTTCGCTCAAGGACATAAACATTCAATAAGTAATTGTAATTATAATATTAATGAAGCAAGTGCGATAAATTTACATTTTAAAAATGAGGCAATTGGTTGTATAAATTCTACTTGTCTTCTTTCAGATTGGTTTCCAAAATTGGAAATTATAGTAAAAAATATGCATTTAAAGATATATTCACTGGACACTTTAAAGATAATTACTAATAGTAAAACAGAAACTATTCATTCAAAAATAGATGGATATTGGGAAGAGGACGTTGTATTTATTAATTCAGTAAAAACTAAAAATAATTCAAGGATTAAATGCAATTATTCTGATGCTTTGAAAACTTTAAATGTAACATTAGCAGCAAACAAATCGATAGAATCCAGGGAAAAAGTTTATTTATGAAATTAGGAGAAAATATTATGATTAAAGTTGGAATTATAGGTTGTGGGTTTATGGGAACAGTACACACTAATTGCTATAATATTTTGGAAGATGTTAAGGTTATAGGTGTTTCAGATATAAGGACGGAACATGCAGAAAAGATAGCAAACCTAACCAAATCGGAGGTCTTTGCCGATTCAGATGAACTGATAAATTGTAGTGAAATTGATACTATAGATATTTGTCTTCCGACATATTTGCATAAAAAAATTATTTTAAAATGCTGTAATGCTAAAAAGGATATATTTTGTGAGAAGCCGCTTACACTTAATTTAAAAGATGCCGAAGAAGTGATTTTAAAAATAAAAGAAGCCAAGATAAAATTAATGATTGGTATGGTTTTGCGTTTTTGGCCAGAATATATTGAGTTTAAGAGGATTGTAGATTCAAAAAAATTTGGTAAGTTAAAAATTCTTAAATGTACTCGTATTAGCGCACCTCCTATATATGGATGGGATAATTGGTATTTTAACCCTAATCGGAGCGGTAGTGCCGCGCTCGATCTTCATATCCATGATGTAGATTATATTTATTATTTATTAGGAAAACCGAAATCAGTTTATTCTTTAGGGAAAAATGATATAAAAGGATGGCAACATATATGTTCAACATATAGGTACAGAGATACGGTAGTAAACGCTGAAGGGGGTTGGGATTTAAGTAAATCTTATGGATTTATGCAAGAAATAAGAGGAATATTCGAAGATGGAACAGTTATCGAATACAACTCAAAGACTCAACCGTTAATAATATATAAAGAAAAAAACTTAGAACTTTTGAATATTACAAAAGATAAAGTAAATTCTATTGATACTGATGGAAATATATCTGAAATTCAAGGTTATTATAATGAAATAAAATATTGGATTGAATGTTTACAAAATAATAAATACCCTGAAAGAGTGACACCTGAAGATGCAAAAATATCTTTAGAGATTGTTCTGAAAGAAATAGAATCGGCAAAAGTTGGAAGGGAAATTTTATTATGAAGATGAAACTTGGTAAAAAGATTTTTGATATACTCTGTAAAATGCGAGCAAAAAACATTACTTTCCCATTTTGTTTTGTAATAAGTGATCCGACAAGTCCTTTGTATCTATAGTTTACGAAAGAAAGGTTAAAAATAAATTATGTCTTGTAATTTACTTCCTTTAATAAAACCCCGAGCACTTTCCTCACTTGATGATAATTTTATTCCGGCTATCTTGAAGAATCAGAATTTCCAGCTTAATGTCCGTAATTCAAGAGAACAAGTCTCTCTTAATATTATTTTAAAGAGAGAAGATAATTTAATGCAAGTTTTTAAGACACAAGTTTTTTCCAATAAATCAAAATTTGCTTCTTTTAATTATTTTCACGTAGAAAGATTAATAAAAACATTTTTATGGATTTACGGTGGAAATAAAATAATTATAGATGGTCCCAATGAAATTGGTGAATATATTAAAACAGTATATTCTTCTAAAGGAAAGCGCGCTTTTGATGTAAATTTTATGTCCAATATATATGGAAAACCTTTTATGGTAGAAATTAGCAGCACTAATAATATTTATCCTGCTAAGGAAAAGATAATTCCCTTAGGTGGCAACCTTGAAGGATGCCGTATCGGTTTTGATTTGGGTGCGAGCGATAGGAAAGTGAGCGCAGTTATAGACGGTAAGGCAGTCTTTAGTGAGGAAGTAGTATGGAACCCGCGAAATCAAGCTGATCCACAATACCATTATAACGAAATTATGTCTATGCTACGTCAAGCTGCGACATATATGCCCCGCGTTGATGCTATAGGTGGAAGTTCTGCAGGGATCTATATAAATAACCGCGTAATGAGTGCTTCCATATTTCGTGGAGTTCCTCCTGATCTTTTTGAAAAAAGAGTAAAAAATATTTTTTTAGATGTACAAAAAGAGTGGGGAGTTCCTTTTGAGATAATTAATGATGGAGAGGTTACCGCTTTGGCCGGTTCTATGTCCTTGGAAACGAATTCAGTATTGGGTATTGCTATGGGTTCTAGCGAAGCAGGAGGATACATCAATAAAGATGGTAATATTACCCGATGGTTGAATGAGTTAGCTTTTGCCCCTATTGATTTCAATACTGAAGCACCTGTTGATGAGTGGTCTGGTGATCGAGGGTGCGGAGTCCAATATTTCTCACAGATAGCGGTAATACGACTTGCTAAAAAGGCAGGGATTGTTTTTAATGAAAAACAAACTCCTGCCGAAAAATTAAAATTTGTTCAGACTCTAATGAAAAAAGGAGATATCCGAGCAAAAAAAATTTTTGAAACAATTGGTTGTTATTTAGGTTATAGTATTGCTTACTATGCAGATTTTTATGATATAAAACATATATTAATATTGGGTCGGGTCACCTCTGGAGAGGGCGGTCATATAATTCTACAAAAAGCGGAGCAGATACTAAAAGAAGAATTTCCAGAGTTATTTAAAAATATTTCTTTACACCTTCCCGATGAATCAGTTAGGAGAGTAGGTCAATCTATTGCTGCTGCCAGTTTACCTATTTTGAAAAGTGACAAAGGATAAATTTTTATACTATTAAAATATCATGATTGCAAATATAAAAAACAGCAATTTGCACTTTGTATCTCGTAAATCATATCTTTTTTTAGTGTATAGAATAGTAAAATTGTTTAATTCACTTTTTAGGGAATAACTATAATATTAATTAAAAAAGAAGAAGAAAATGATTAATAAAAACAAAAGAATTATTATAACAGGTGGCACAATTATTACTCCGTTTAAGTTGATTAGCGGTAAGGCTATCATTGTAGAAAAAAGAAAGATTAGGAAATTAGCCAATGAAGAAGAACTAAACACTGCTACAATGATAGGAGCAGAGCTAATTGAGGCGAAAGATAAATTTATAATCCCCGGCTACATTGATATACATGTCCATGGGGGTGGCGGTTCTGATGTAATGGATGAGAACTATGAAGCTATAAAAAAGATTGCTATTACTCACTCTCGTTTTGGCACCACAGCATTTCTTCCTACTACAATGACTATGAATAAAAATAAAATTATGGGGAGTCTTCGGAGTATTTGTGAGGCAGTAAAAAAAGGAACGGGAGGAGCTGAAATTTTAGGGATAAACCTAGAGGGTCCTTATATTAACCCTGAAAAGAAAGGGGCACAAAAAGAGATAGATATCAAGAAACCTTCTATTGAAGAGTTTAAAGAGTTTAATAAAGCGTCTGGAAATTTGATTCGTCTGGTTACTATTGCTCCGGAAATGCCGGGGGCAATTGAACTTATTAAATATTTGTATAAACAGAAAATTATTGTTTCAGCGGGGCATTCCAATGCAACTTATGTACAGACCCAGGCTGGCATTAAGGCTGGTCTATCCCATATTACCCATATTTTTAATGCTATGAGGGGGCTGCACCATCGAGAACCGGGTGTAGTAGGAGCAGCCTTAACTTCTTCGAAATTAACAATAGAGATTATTGCTGATGGTATTCATGTTCACCCCATTGTATTAAGAATATTGACACAAATTAAAGAAGATATAAAATTAATCTTAATCACTGATGCAATGAGGGCAACAGGTATAAAAGATGGAAATTATGACTTGGGTGGACAAGAAGTTACTGTAAGTAAAGGACAAGCGAGATTAAAGGATGGAACATTAGCCGGCAGTGTATTAACAATGGGAAAAGCAGTTAAAAATATGGTAAACACAGTAGGTATTCAATTACCAAAAGCAATTCAAATGGCAAGTTTTAACCCGGCAAAGGCTATAGGAATAGATGATAAAAAAGGCAGTTTGGAGCCAGACAAAGATGCAGACATAGTTATACTAAATAAAAACTTAGAAACTGAACTAACTATGGTAGCCGGCAAGGTGGTATATAGGAGGAGATAAAAGGCGTGAAAATTGTTATAGTAAAAGACTATAATGAGATGAGCTACCAGGCGGCTCAGTTAATTGCCGAGCAAGTTACAAAAAAAAGAAATTCAGTTTTAGGTTTGGCTACGGGCAGTACACCTGAGGGTATGTATAAAGAAATAATTCGTTTACACCACGAAGGAAAAGTGGATTTTTCAGAAGTAATTACCTTTAACTTAGATGAATACTATGGCCTATCTCCCAAACATTCCCAGAGTTATAATTTTTTTATGTGGAACATTTTGTTTAGACATATTAACATTAAAAAAGAAAATATTCATTTATTAAATGGAGTTACAGATAGTGTGGGTAAGGAATGTATACAATATGAAAATTTAATTCAAAAAAATGGAGGAATTGATTTACAAATTTTAGGGATTGGTGATAATGGTCATATTGGCTTTAATGAGCCTGATATTAATTTAAATACTCGAACTCATTTAGTAAATTTAACTAGTAAAACGATTAAGGCGAATTCTCGTTTTTTTAATAAACCTCAGGAAGTACCCAAACAAGCTATTACCATGGGGATAGGCACTATTATGCGGGCAAGAAAAATTATTTTGTTGGCTAACGGCAAAAGGAAAGCTCGAGTTATTAAAAAAACAATAAATAGTCCTATTACTACTAAGGTGCCGGCAACTGTTCTCCAGCTGCATAATGATGTGACGATAATTTTAGATAATGAAGCTGCTTCTCAAATAAAAAATCTCCATTTTAGGGATTGATTATGAGAACCATAAATTTATCCAAGCTCTAAAAGATGTACTAAAATTTTAGTGTGAAGGAGATATGAATTTGAGAAAGTTATTAACTGGAAATGAGGCTGTTGCTGAAGGGATAATTGAATCAGAGGTAGAAGTAATCTACGGATATGCGGGAGCTCTTTTTATAAATTTTTTAAAATAAAAGAAAGATTTTTTAAAATTTATATAGTATGTAGTACAATGTAGTATCAAGTTAAAGAAGAATTTATTTATAGGTTTTCTATTTGAGGAATTCTGATATTTAAAAATTAAGTAACTCTTAAATGATAATTTTGTTTAAAATAAAAAAATTTAAAATATTTAAATTTATTAAAGTGGGGAACTATCATTTTGGCTAAAATTGGAAAATTAACGATATTATTATTAATATCTTCTGAACAAGAGGAAAAAGAATTATTTAAGAAAATTAGTGATTCGGGATATAAAGTATGTCAAGGCAAAGCTGGAACAATGGATAGCAAAGAACTTATTGCTGCCATAGAAACAACCGCAAAAAGAGAAGGAATTTATCAAACAGGTTGCTATAGAGAAGAACATGCCTTATATCATACTGCTTTAAATGCATTAAGAGGTTTCTGTAGGGGAGAAATTGGCATTGGCAATTTTTTAAGGACTGTAGGTGTAAAATTTGTTGTTTTAAGGGGTCCTATTGATACTTCACAAAGCGATTTAGGAGAATGGATATCTGTAGGTATTTATGGAACGATAGGAGCTCCAATTAAGGGCTTTGAACATGAGGCAATAGGCTTGGAAATTAACAATATTTAGTAATTTTACCCATACCATTTAGTATGTCTTAAATAAATTTTTAAAAATACAAAATTGATGTTATAATAAAAAAAATAAATAAAAACCCATAGTCATTAGATAATAGGGGGTGAATATTAATTCATTCCTTATTTTTTTTATTATAATTTACCCATAATTGTTAAATTATAACTAAATAGGAAATATAATATATTGTTTAAGTAAAAATTAACCGAAGTAAAAATATAGAATATTTTTTCTATATACGGTTATTACAAGAATTATTAATAAAAATATAGGTTGTTTATAAAATAAAAAAACAATGAATTTATTGTCTTGAGGAGGGGAAAAATTTGAAAAAACTATTAACCGGAAATGAGGCGATTGCCGAGGGGATCATTGAATCAGGGGCAGAAGTTGTCACTGGATATCCGGGGACTCCTTCTACCGAAGTAATATTAACTCTATTACCTCAGGAAAAAGAATTAGGAATTCACATAGAGTGGAGCATAAACGAAAAAGTTGCTTTTGAAATTGCTGCTGGTGCCGCCTGGGCCGGGAAAAGAGCCCTGGTCACCATGAAGATGTCCGGAGTGAATGTAGCTGCCGATTCTTTGGCTTCTATCGCTTATAGCGGATGCACCGGAGGATTAGTTGTATTTGTCGCTGATGATCCAGGAGTAAGTGCCGGTATGCCCGAAGAGGACTCCCGTTATTATGCTAAATCGATGGTGGTCCCCATGCTCGACCTTGCTTCCCAGCAGGAGTGTTTAGATTATGTAAAACTTGCTTTTGAAATATCAGAGAAAATCGGTGGGCCTGTTTTTTTAAGATCGACTACTGATATCTCCCATGTTGCTTCAGATGTCGAAATAGGTAAAAAAATAGAATTAAAAAAGAGAGAAGCACATTTCGAACGGAATATAGCAAAATATACCAAGGCAGGCGCTACCTGGTGTATGGTTCAACATAAAGATGCTCTTACTCGATTGGCCGAAGCTTCTAAAATTAGTGATTCTTATATTACCGAATCCGGGGTAAAAGTGAATGAAACACATTTTGAGGATGATAATAAATATGGAGTAATTTATATCGGAGCGGTGGAGGGAAATTTCCGGGAAGCCTTAAAGAGATATAACTTAAAATTCTCCTGGCTAAAGATAGGAATGTTTCACCCCTTACCCGAAGAAAGGATAAAAGAGTTTTTAGAAAAAGTAGATAGGGTACTTGTTTTAGAAGAATTAGATCCTCTTGTAGAGGCGGAAGTGATGAGGATTGCTTTTCTCTTAAACAAGAAAGTTGAAATTTTAGGAAAATTTGATAAAACCCTTTCTTTAATCGGAAATTATTCCTTTAAAAAGATAAAAAATGCTCTGGAGGTTTTCTTAAAAACAAAACTTGAATCCGGGCAGGACCCTAAAATTTTAGAGGGAGCTGAAGAATTAAAAGTCAAACGTCCTACTTCTTTTTGTATAGGCTGCCCTCACCGAGGGACTTATTTTGCCCTGAATAAGGCAATCAAGAATTTAAAATACAAAAAAGAAGAAATAATTATTACCGGAGATATAGGGTGCACCATTTTGGGAATGAATAAGCCTTTCGAGAGTTGTTGGACTGAAGTGGCTATGGGAGCAAGCATAGGATTAGCACAGGGATTTAAATGGGCAGGCATTAAAAAACCGGTGATAGCTACCATAGGAGATTCAACTTTCTTCCACGCCGGTATTCCTCCTCTTATTAATGCAGTTTACCAGAAAGTCCCACTAACGATAATTATTTTAGATAATGGATGGACTGCCATGACCGGTTTTGAAAAAAACCCCGGGACTATTAATTTAGACGATAGCAGTACTAAAAGAGTTGATATTGTCAAAGTTTGTCAAGGTTTCGGTATAGAGGACATTCAGATAATCGACCCCTATCAGAGCGAAAAAGCAACAGATGCAATAATGAAGGCGATAGAATATCGGGGAGTTTCGGTAATAGTTTCCCGTAGAGAGTGTGCTCTCCAAGCTAAAAGAAGAAAAATTAAATTCTCCCAGCGCAAAGTAAATATAAATCAATGTACCGGCTGCAGGATATGCTTGAGTTCTTTGGCCTGTCCGGCGATGGTATTTCATCCTAAAGATGCCAACAGTAAAGCCTATATGGAAATCACTTCAGCCTGTTTCGGCTGCGGGTTATGTGAATTGACCTGTCCAACAGGGGCGATAGAGGCGGTAAAAGATGGAAAATAATTTTTATTTAATTGGAGTAGGTGGACAGGGAATAATAAGATTGGGGCAAATTATTGCCGATTATGGATTAAAAAAAGGTGAGAAAGTGAAATTTTTTAAAGAAGTGGGTATGGCTCAGAGAGGTGGTCCGGTCCATTGTGAAGTTAGGATAGGTAATGTATTTGGATCGAGGATTTCTCCTCTCTCTTCTGATATAATAATCGTAATGGAATTATCCGAAGGATTAAAAAGTTTAGAATTTATTAAATCGGGAGGAACAGTTATATTAAATAGAAAAAGGATATATCCTATTGATATGATGGCTCATCCCGAAAAGTACCCTCAGGATGGGGAGATAATCAAATTATTTGAAGAGGCTAAAGCAAAAATAATCTGGATAGATGCCGGGAAAATAGCGAGAGAGGCAGGACTTC
>CAYTVM010000002.1:0-9916 GCA_964441685.1 uncultured Atribacterota bacterium
CAATAATAAATACCTTTCCTACAATGGAACCTAAAAGGTGAGGAGAAAAACTATATATACTCGCCCAAAGAGAACCGGTTAATCCTCCTAAAGCGGTCCCTAAAGCAAAATTAATTAGGTACATTTTTTCTACATCCATCCCTACTGCCTGTGCACCTTCTTTGTCTAAGGCTACCGCTTGAATTCCTTTTCCGATTTTCGTTTTCATCATAAAAAGATAGGTTAAATAAATTAATACTGCGGCTACCAAAAAAGCTAAAAATTTTATCAAGGGAATATAGGCATTACCAAATTGAAAATTGCTACCAGCATAAGTAACGCGGATAGTACGATAATCAGCAGACCATACTTTCAATATAATATTTTCTACTATTAATCTAACGGCAAAAGTTAAAATAAGGGTAAAAACAATTCCACCTTTCAGAAAGGGTTGTAAAAGTCCACGGTATATTATTGCTCCTATAACAAAAAGAATGGCACCAGATATTATCATACTGATAAAAGGGTCCAGGTGAAATAAATTAAAAAATTCCAGGGAAATATAAGAGCCCAGTATAACCATTGCTCCATAGGATAAATTAATGATTCCGCTGATACCCCACTGCAAAGAAAAACCTATGCCCATTAAAGCATATAATCCTCCTAGCAGAATAGCATTTATTAACATTTGTAATCCCATAATACCATCACTTCCTTTTTCCTTTTCAGGTTAAAAATATTTTCTCAACTTTTATATCTTTAGAATTATTAAAATATTAAAAAATAGAACATTAAATTAAAAAATTTTTATGCTTTACCGGTAATTAAAGCTAAAAGGGCCATTCTAACATAAAGGCCATTATGCGCTTGCCTAAAATATGCAGCTCCTTCATAATCATCAACATCAGTAGATATTTCATCTACTCTCGGTAGAGGATGAAGAATGGTAATGTCTTTTTTAGCTTGCTCAATCATTGCCCTATTGATTACATAGACACCCTTCACTTTCTCATATTCTTCCGGGTTTTCAAATCTTTCTCTTTGCACTCTGGTTACATAAACAATATCGCTGATTGATAATGCCTTTTTAACATCTTCAGTTTCTTCGATCTCAGCTCCCCGACTTCTTAAGTCATTGGTTATTTCTACAGGCATTTTTAAAGAATCGGGAGAAACAAAGATCATCCTATTTTTACATAAAGCCATAAAATATCCTAAGGAATGAACTGTTCTTCCGTTTTTTAAATCACCTAAAAAAGTGATGGTCTGTCC
Source organism: uncultured Atribacterota bacterium (assembly GCA_964441685.1). Classification (GTDB taxonomy): domain Bacteria; phylum Atribacterota; class Phoenicimicrobiia; order Phoenicimicrobiales; family Phoenicimicrobiaceae; genus Sediminicultor. The sequence goes on from CAYTVM010000002.1 coordinate 1,252, forward strand.
ACCCAAAATTCCTTTTTCCTTACGAATAGTATAAAGATCTAAAAGGGCTTGAGTCGGATGCTGCCCGGTTCCGTCACCTCCGTTAATTACCGGATGAGAGGCATTATCAGCCGCAATTTGAGCTGCACCTTTCATGGGATGGCGCATAACGATTACATCTACATAGCCGTCTACTGTTCTAATGGTATCGGCTAAAGATTCTCCCTTAGCTACAGAAGAGCTCGCTGCATTCGCCACACTGATGACTCGAGAACCTAATCTGTTAACTGCTGTTTCAAAAGAAAGACGGGTTCGAGTACTCGGCTCAAAAAATAAGCTGGCAACGACCTGACCTTCCATATCTCTAATTACTTCTCCATTTTTAACTCTTCTTTCAAAATTTGCCGCGGTATTCATAATCAAATTCAATTCTTGAAGTGAAAACTGGGCAGTATTTAAAATATCTTTCCCTTTTAACATCAAATTAACCTCCTACATTATTTTGATAAATGATTTAAATTTTTTCTAAATTTTGTTCTCTCAATCCTTTTATATACTTTATAATATCAAGGTAGACTGTTTCTACATATTTTCTTTTTTATTTATAAATATGTTTTATATTATCATATCGTTATTTCCCAAAAAGCTAAAAAATATTTTAAGAGCATAGTATCTATAAAGTGTATCATAACTAATTTTATAGTAACTTTGGAATTGTTGGTAATCATTGGGTTATGGGGGCACGATGCATCCGGCCCCTATACTATTACTATTTTATTTACCTTTCGAGTTGTAATCATATTATTGCAATTTATTATATACAAAAACACTATCTATATCAATTTTTTATAGGAAAACGGAAAATTTTAATAATAAGAATTATTCGCCATCGGTAATAATTTTTAATTTTCTTAGGGCCAGGATTAACCATACTTCATCACCGACATCTAAACTCATAGTGGCAAATATTTCCCGGGGTAGCTTTACCTTCAAAGAATTTTTTCCGGTGATAACAGTGCAACAGACCGTAGAAGATGATTCATTAATCTCAGTTAACCTTCCTTTAACCCTATTTACATCTGGTCCGGGAGGTCTGGTATTAGAAAGATAAATATCTTCCGGTAAAATTGCCACTTTTTTTATTTTCTCTCTTTCACTGGAAACTACCAGAGAAATATCACCACATTTTACCTCTACCAACCCAAAGCTTAATCTATTATAATAATCACAAGTCAAAATATTTGGTGCACCGATAAAATCGTTAACCGCCTCTGTGGGATGAAAAAATATCTCCTTGGGGAGACCTATCTGTTCTACTCTACCTTTATCCAGTACAGCAACCCTTTCCGCCATTTCTTCCGCCTCATAAAAATTATGAGTAACATAAATGGTGGTGATACCCAATTTTTTCTGTAGTATTTTAAATTCAGTCCTGAGATGTTTAGAAGTACGATAATCCAAACTATTCATCGGTTCATCAAGAAGTAAAATACAGGGAGAATTGGCTAAGGCCCGCGCCAAGGCCACCCTCTGTTTCTCTCCCCCGCTCAATTCCTTGGGAAAACGAGAGGATAAGTGTTTTATCTTCATTACTTGAAATAGTTCCTCAACCTTGGCGTTTATTTCGTTTTTAGATCTTTTTTGCACCTTCAAACCATAGGCAATATTGGAAGCTACATCAAGATGAGGGAATAGATTCAATTCTTGAAATAAATAACCTATTCTCCTCTTATTCGCGGGTAACCTGTCTATTAGCTTATTACCAAAAAATACAGAGCCTTCATAGTCGATTAACCCGGCAATAATATTTAACAAAGTGCTTTTTCCAGCCCCATTCGGTCCCAATAATACCAACAATTCTTTATCAAATATTTTCAAGTTAACATTTTTACAAACATATTTATAAATGTTTTTAAGTTTAATAGATGACATCTTACCTCCATCGATTTGTCAACTTCTTTTCTAAAAAGGTAAAAAAATTCTCAAAAGAAAGACACATTAATCCTAAAACTATTAGACAGACGATAATAATGTCTATGCGGATAAGGCTTTCGGCCTGCATCATCAAGGCACCTATCCCGGTAGGAATAGCTACCATCTCTGCTGCTATTATCACTCTCCAGGCCATCCCCGATTCCAATTTTAATCCAGTAAAAATATTGGGTAAAGCAAGGGGAACAACTACTGTACTTAAAATTTTTAGGTCAGAAGCACCCAGCGTCCTGGCCACAAAGATATAATTTTTATCTACATTTTTAATTCCGGTAACCGTATTATAAAGGATGGGGAAAAAGGAACAGATGAATATGATGGCAATCGGCAAGATTTCACCAATACCAAACCATAACATCAATAAAGGAAGCCATCCCAGGGCAGGAATAGGATAAATTAAACTGATTATAGGATTTAATGCCTTGTTGGCTATATTGTTCCATCCCATTATAATCCCGATAACTAGCCCGGCAATAGAACCAGCAGAAAAACCGATAAGGACTCGAATTAAGCTGCTCAAGAAATTACGCCCCAACATTCCGCTAATCGTTAAATACCAAAATTCTGCTACCACAGAAGAAAAAGGAGGGAAAAAAAAGTGACCGGGGATTAAATTCAATCGAGCAATAATTTCCCATACTCCCAGAAATATAATAATGGGGATTATTTCCCATTTTAATGTAAATATTTTATATTTTTTCATGGTTTTATAAAACTCAAATCCAAAATATCTCCCGCCTTAAAGCTACTCTTAATGTAACCTAATTGAGCGACATAATTTATTGCTTCCTGAATCACTGCAAGATCAATATCGGTAGTATATTCTAACCTATTCATAGACCTTAATAAAACCTCAGGAGTAATCTCAGTCTTGGTGGCTATATCGGCAATTTCCACTGGGAAAAGGCTTCCTCCGGCTTCCTGTAATTGTCGAGCCACAATTTCTGCTGCTTCCTGTGGATGTTGAGTAATCCAATCGGTCGCCTTTTGTGATATCTTTACTAATTTTTCAACGACTTCAGGGTGGTCTCTTATTAATTCTTCCTTTACCACCAAAACACTCCCCTGCATTTCTGGCCAGACCTCCTGACTCATCAACAGCATTTTAAAACCAAAATCTTCGGTCATGGTCGCCCATTGTTCAGGGAGAAAGGCAGCCTCTAATTGTCCTGTTTTAATAGCTAAAACCTGTTTTGGAGGATTCATCCGCTGGATATTATTTAAAATCTTCTGCTCATTCAAATTATACTTATCTATGGTCCTATGAAGAAGTATATCTACTACCCCGCCTTCTCTAACGCACCCGATGCGGATATCTGACTTTTCCAAATCTTTAATACTTTTTACCTTATCCGGATTGACTACCAACCCATAACCGTACTTATGAGTTCCGGCAACTATTTTTATGGGAACTTTGGCATTGGCATAGACATTTATAGCCGGTATTAAACACATATAGGCCACTTGAATATCTCCCCGGGCCAAAGCAGAAGCCAAAACCATACCGGTTACATAGCTTTCATAGGAAACTAAGTTTAAACCCTCTTCCTCAAACCAACCTTTATCCTGGCTTATATAGGCACAGGCAGCATGGTCCATAAATTCTACTGCCATACCTATGGGTATTTCTTTCTCCGAAAAACACTCCCCAAAAAAAGTAAAAAATAAAATCCCTAAAAGCATAAATACGGTAAATATTTTTTTCATTTCTCATCCTTTTTGTTTAATTTTAATAATTTAGTAACTTTCTTTTTGAATAGTAAGTAATTTTACTCCTCGGCCATGAATCTGTTTAAAGACTACCCCTTCCGAAACAAAACGAAGTACTAACTCGGGGTCAGTTACCCTTGTTCCGGAAACTAAATCTACTCCGTAATCAAACCATACCGGCGAAAGAGGCGTAGTTGCTCCTAAGATCATAATTATTCTCTTCTTGGGACACCAAGATAAAAGTTCTCCCATAGTACCATTAATTAAAGCAGTACCAGTAATAGCAATAACATCGGCTTGAGGAATTACCCGTTTTGCCTCACTAGCAGGGATATCTCCATTTTGAGGTTTTCTCTCTATCACCCAAAGATCTTTAGTTATCTCGCGTAATTTATTAACAAAAGGAAAATGACCTACTACAACAACTTTTTTATTTTTTCCTTTTTCGTAAAGTATTTCTGCTGCATTAATATTCTGGCATTTATTCAAATCGACTTCTAAAGCAGAATTAATAGCCGCCATACCAACGGAAGCCTGCAGTAAACAATTAGAATTTGCATAACAACAAAGTTCTAATACCGATTTTTGGGTTAAATTTCCCGCTTCTTTTATGGGTGGGGGCATCATCGGTTCATGAATAAAAGTAGTAGAAGCTAATCCACCATATTTACTCCAAACTCCAGTCCAAAAAGGTCCTATACGTACTTCTTTAACTAAAATATCTCGAGCACTCTCCCCAATAGTTGAAATAATATCTTCTATAATTTTCATATATATTACTTACCCTCCTTTTATTTTCTTTAGTGGCTGCAAAAACAATATTGTTCATATCCTTTAAGGTAAGCAACCCCGGCAATAGTAACTCCGTAAAATATAATCGGTTTTTCAATTAAAAGGGAAATTAAAGTATTGTTTACAACGGTAGTACCTGTAGCCAAAACTATATCCCCCCAAGATAAAATCTCTTTCGTTCTGGAAACACTCTCTATTAACACTCCTGCTTTTCTTTTACCAATATTATCTACGTCCAAGTCAACCACTCTAATCTCGAAATTATGTCTTAAAGCTGCAATCATAGCAGGCTGCAGTCCAATAAAAGCAATGCGAGGCTGATTAAAACGTTCTTGGATATAATCTTTAAGATGATCGGCACACTCTCCAGGTTCTTTATCTCGACAATGAACTGTTTTAGAAATAAATTTAAAATAACGCAATACAGCATTTATGCTGGCTGTAAAAATTGCTCTTTGAAAATTATTAATAAGAGGCATTTCAAAAACTTCTCTTAAAGTACCACTATAATTTCCAGGCATATCGGTAAAAGCTTGGCCTCGACTTCCTCTAAAATCTGCTTGTATCATCACTTCTTTCCCCTTTAACAAGGGAAAGTCATCTCTCTCCGGATTCCCAATTGCCTCTTGAGGAGTAAGAGGTTGAATATTAACTACATTTATTCGGGAACACCAAACGTCATCTCCTTTGATTAATTGACAGAATTTTTCTTTTATCTCCTGATAAAAATCCATTACTTCTTCCTTTCTTTTTTCCTTGAATGAATCTTTTAAATAATTTATACTATCTGCCAAAATAACAATTAGGATAATGGCATACCGAGCAGGTAGAACAAAATCCTCCCTCTCCCATCTTTACAAAATCTCTTTTTGTTAGAATATCCCCGACAAATATTCTGGGCAAGACAATATCTAAAATAGTATTTTTATAAAATAAAGAAGCACCGGGTATACCTATTAAGGTTATATTCCTTAAATAAGCCAGCATAAACATATTTCCCGGTTGTACAGGAACGCCATAAGTTACTACCTTTGCACCACTTTCCCGAATAGCACCGGGCGTAAGATCATCAGGATCTACAGACATTCCTCCACTTAAAGCAATCAGATCAACTCCTTGTTTCCTAAATTGCAAAATTGCTTTTTTAATTTCCTCTATATTGTCTGAACAAAAAATTTGTCCTTGTAATTCTGCTCCAAAATAAGAAAACTTTTCTTTTAACAAGGGTCCAAATTGATCTTTTATTAATCCTTTATATACCTCGTTCCCGGTAGTAATAATAGCTACTTTTAACTTTTTATACTTTTTTACGGAAAAAACCGCCCCCTTCTGCTGGCATAATTCCTCTATCTGTTTTATTTTTTCCTCTTGAATAGTTAGAGGTACAATTCGCACTCCTGATAATCCTTGCCCTTTTTCTACTTTAAAATGATTAGGAAGACAGGGGATAGTAATATTTTCCATGGAATTAATCTTGTATAAAAGCTCATTCTTTATTTTAAATAATCCTCTTGTTAGAGATTTTAATGTTATTTTCCCCTCAATGGCTTCGGTTAATTCTATATTTTCTCCAGTTACTGTTTTAGAGATTCTTAAAGAAGCTTCATCTTCATGAATTTCCCCCTCTTTTGGCTGCCAAATATATAGGTATTCTTTTCCTATTTTCTTTAACTTTTCAATATCTTCTTTTTGAACTATATGCCCTTTCCGAAAAGCCGGACCTTTAAATTTTCCTGGTATAATTTGGGTGATATCATGACACAATATCACTCCCACTGCTTTTTCTACCGCTATCTTCTTCATAATATTTAAAATAACACCCCCATCTTTACCCTGTGCAGTCATCTCCTCTACTATACAGGGTGAATTTTCTCCCATTGAGGGAGGAGAAAATTCATAATTATTATACCTTTATTTTTATAACGCAAAATAAAGAAAAAGATTAATCTTTTTCTTTAAATATTTTCTTATAAAGTGAATTCAAACTCTGGTCAGCTTCCCCCTGAAATAGTTTAAACTTTGTCATTAATTCTGTTGCTTCCTGAGTAATCTCTGACCCTCCTCCGCCTTCTCCTCCAACTTTTCTTTTTAATAACTTAAATCCTAATCTCTCCTCTAAACCCTTTATTAAATTCCAGGCCAGGGAATAAGACATATTAATTTCTGCAGCTGCCTGTCTTAATGAGCCAGTCCTTTCTACCCGGCGAAGGATATCCAAAGGCCCATTACCAAAAACTTTTTTTCCATTTTTTTCTATCCAAATTTTATATCTTAATTCCAATTTCATCACTTCCTGTAATTTACCTTTATAATTATCACAATTTAGTTTCTTTTCTTCTGATTACGAGCAGATACCAGGTCTCTCCTCATATTATTCATAACATATTACCTGTTACTTTTTAATATATTTTTCTCTTCTAACCTGGATAATCTCAGCCATAATACTTATGGCAATCTCTTCAGGAGTTTGAGCTTTTATATTTATACCAATGGGGGCATGAACTTTGTTCAACTCTTCTTGGAATATCCCCTTTTCTGTTAATTGTTGAAAGATAGTGGCATTCTTTTTACGGCTTCCAATCATTCCCAAATAAGCTGCCTTTGATTTGATAACCGAAGCTAATACTTCTTGATCCTGTAAGTGCCCTCTGGTCACGATAATAATATAAGTAGAAGGAGTTATCTTGATATGGGTCAGGACTCTTTCTATATCTTCTGTTACTATTTCATCTGCTTCCGGAAACCTACCTTTATTGGCAAACTCTTCTCGATCATCAATAATAGTCACTTTAAACCCCACCATTTTGGCCAGCTTAGAGACGCAAATAGCAATATGGCCTGCCCCGAAAATCAATACTTCTTCTTTGGGTTGCAAGATATCTATAAAAACTTTTATCTCACCACCACAGATAGCCCCTTCGTCCAAGGCAGCTTGTTCTTTGGTTAAATGATAAATTAAAAGCTTTCCCTTGCCTTCTTTTAAAACCTGTTTTGCCTCTTTGATTACTTTGGCTTCGGTCATTCCTCCTCCAATAGTGCCGGCTACCAAACCATTTTTATTCACCAACATTTTTGTGCCTACCTCTCTCGGAGTAGAACCCTTAACTTCTACAACAGTAACTAAAGCAATCGTCTCACCTTTATCCATTCTCTCAAAAGCTTCTTTTAAGATTTCTGACATCTCCTACCCCTCCTTATATAAAATTCCGTTTATAATCTAATCGTTATTCTAATATAAATATAACGGAAAGTAAAAAATATTTTCTTTATTATTTTTTATTCATATAAGCACATATGGCCTCTAAAACCGCTCCTCCTATAGAGCGGGCTTTATCAGAAACAGTAAAACAGTATTCTCTTACCCCTCGGGGATCAATATCTCCCACCTTCATCCCCCTGACAACCCAACTTTGCGAATAAATTAATCCTCGCAAGACGCCAGATATTTCTGCTTTTAAAGGAACTCCCTCTACTTCAGCAATGATCTCTCCTGCCTTAACCAAATCTCCTATTTGATGCAACGGCACAATTTTACCTTCAGCCGGAGCTCGCAATAATCTTCTCTTTGATTCTCCCCCTATTTCTCCGGGTACACCGGTATCCGGCACGGCCTGCCCCTGATAGTAAACTCTCCCCAGGTTGTGCCCTCTCTTGGTTTCTATGACTACATCGACATCCTCTCCTGCTGTAAACCCTGGACCTAATCCGATGACCAAAGGAGCTTGATCTTTCCTGGTACCTAAATTACGTTTGGCTAAAATAGCATCTACCAAGACTGTGGGAGAAAGTTTTTCAATACAATTTCCTTTCGGATCGATTAAAACCGGAATTTTCCCTTTTTTAATAATTTCTTCCGCTTTTTCCCAGGAAGGAATCAAAACAGCTTCTACATCTTCTACAATAACCTTACCCTCATAAATAGCCCTGGCAAAAGAAACGGGAAGGCGGATAACGGTAGGACGTTCTATTTCTAAAATCATTACAGGAAAACCAGCTCGAAAAAGCCTTACGGCCACACCGGTAGCCAGGTCTCCTCCACCTCTGATAATGACTAAAATATTGTTCATCTTATTTAAATCTTTCCTCTTTTATGAAGAGAGTCAAAAATACTTTTCATTTTCTCATAATCTTCTTCCCGGTCAATATCTAACAATATGGATTCGTCTGATATTTTAAATCTTTTTATTCTCTC
>CAYTVM010000002.1:10016-13922 GCA_964441685.1 uncultured Atribacterota bacterium
TTATCTTCAGGGCGAACCACCAAAAAATATTTATCTAAAGGAGTTAACTTTACTGCTTGTAACACCCATTCTATTAACTGTTTATCGCCCAGAGGAAGGGTTAATTTTACTTTTCCTATTCTTTTACCTTCCCCGGCAGCTAAAATTATTCCGTAAATCATGGCGTTTTTACCTTCCTGATTACCTCAGCTACTACTTCGTTTTGGCCTGCAGCTCCTATAATTATATCACTCATTTTCCAATGACAGATTTTTAAAACCTGAAAACCCAATTCTTCCGCCATTTTTAGGTCTTTAGAGTCTTCTACTTTATTAATAAAAAGATGGCAGAGACAATTTTGAGGGACACCTTTAAATAAACCTTCGGGATGGCAGATTAAAAGAGATAAGGCTTCTATCCCAATCTTTTCTCCCAATTTTAATCCGGTCAGTTGGGAGAAAATTTCAGAACGAAAAACATTTTCTTCCTGTAAAGAAAGACCCAGGGCATCTATGCCAATCACTCCGATTAAATCTGTAGTCGATAAAGGAATGACCGGCTCATGAGAAGCCGGCGCCTTTACCGGCCTCCCCGCTGCACCATCGGCTTCTATTAAAAAATAATCTGCTAACTTATCCTCCCACCATTTATCCAACCAATCAAGGGACGGGCCGGATACTTTTTCTTCTCCGTTATCTTTTATCTTCTCTTTTATAACTGCCAATCTTCCGGTTTTACTTTTCACAGAAAAGTATTTAATAATAAATTTCCGAACAGTCTCTTCATTGTGACCTTCAATTAATCTACCCTTTTCCATAAAAGGAGTTAACTGCCAGGCAAACATCTTGGTAGTGGTAGTTAAAATGATTCGTTTATTTTTAAGAAGCAGTTCTTCAGCTAATCGATTAAAAAGAGTGCTCTTCCCTCCTGCTCCTACAAAAGATATAAATGCCTTTTCTTTTAAACCCAAAGCTTCACTGATTAACATCTTATTCAATCCTTATTAATTATAATAATAATTTAAGTTTTTCACTAACAGTTTTTAACGAGTGTATTTTCATTTTTCAAAATAATCTTTTTTTAAAGCTCTTATTATTTTTTCTGCGGTCGCAGGTAATCGCCTGATTCTTACTCCGGTAGCATCATAAATAGCATTTAAAATAGCCGGTACAATATTGTTAAATGAAGGTTCTCCTATGCCTTTGGCTCCGTAAGGTCCTAAACCGCCACCTGATTCAATCATAATAGTTTTAACTTCCGGAGAATCAAGGGCTGTAGGAATAAGATACTCAGCAAGAGAAGGAGTTTGAGGAATTCCTTTTTTTATAGCGTAATCTTCAGATAAAGCATAGCCCATTCCCTGTATGGAACCACCCTCCATCTGTCCTTCTACACAGGCCGGATTAATTGCTTTCCCTACATCATAACAACTGACAATTTTTAATACTTTAACCTGCCCTGTTTCTATATCCACTGCAACTTCTGCGGCTTGGGCTCCAAAGGCAAAATCAGGAAAAGTCATACCTTTCATATTGGTTAAATCAGGTATTCCGGTAAAGGGTGCATTAAATTGAGCTTCCGAATATAATTCTATTCCAGCCGCATTACAAGCTTGTATAGCTTCCGTTAAAGGTAAATATTCTGATTCATCATATTTTACTACCACTTTTTCAGAAACAATATCTAATTTATCAGGATTAACATTTAAAACCTCTGCTGCTTTATGTAAAATTCGATTTCTAACTTCTCTTGCCGCTTTAAGTGCAGCATTCCCTGACATATAAGTTTGTCTGGTAGCCGTAGTAGTGCCGGCTAAAGGTGTTAACATGGAATCTGTATTATAAACCTTTACTTTTTCCATAGGAACTCCCAATTCATTAGCCGCAATTTGGGATAGGAGAGAAGCCTGCCCTCCGCCTAAATCAGGTATTCCGCTTCTTACTATCAAACTGCCGTCGGTTTCTAATTTTACATAGCAGCGGGAAGAGTCCCGAAGAAAAGTCATTCTTCCATAACTCATCTGCCCCATAGCTATACCCCGGCCAATTTTAATATTTTTTTCCTTAGAAACAGTGAGTTCTCCTAAACCCGCCCAGGCTTTTTCTGCAGCTTCCGGTAGAGCTACATAAGTTTTAATCACCTGCTCGGTAGTAGACAGTGCGTCTCCGGTATGCATACAATTTATTCTCCTGATTTTCAAAGGATCCATATTGAGCTTTCTCGCTAATTCGTCTATTATACTTTCATAACCGATATTAGCCTGATTTGCACCAAATCCTCTGAAAGCACTGGCAAAAACATTATTGGTTAAAACCATTTGAGTTTTTATTTTTATATTAGGAATTTTATAGGGGCCGGTTGCGCTAACTGTAGCATACAAACCTACCCAGGGGGTTAAGTAAGTATAAGCTCCGGCATTTCCGATATAATGTGCCTCTAAAGCCACAATTTTCCCATTCTTCTTTGCTCCAATTTTATATTTTTCAATAAAGGCGTGTTTCTTGCAATGAGCCATTAAAGATTCTTCTCGGGTATAAACTAATCTTACCGGTTTTTTAGTCTTTAAAGTAAGTAGTGCTATAAAAGATTCTACGGTAATATCTTCTTTCCCTCCAAATCCTCCTCCTATCATTGTCCCGATATAGCGGACTTTATTATGGGGTAGATTAAGAACTTCTGCTACATCTCTAAAATGTTCTATAACCTGGCTGCATACCCTGATATTAATTGTTCCATAATCATCTAACCAGGAAATTCCGGCTTCCGGCTCCAGGTAAGCGTGATCAATAAAAGGAATTTCGAATCTATCTTCTACAATCACTTCGGATTCAGCAAAACCTTTTTCTATATCTCCAGTGAGGCAGCCGAATTCGTTTATTATATTACTATCTTTTTCTCCGACTAAATAAGCGTTTGGTTTCATGGCCTCTTCCGGGTCAAAAACTCCAGGAAGAAGTTCATATTTAATTTCAATTAAATCGCAAGCTCTTTCTGCTATCTCTTCAGTCTCTGCCGCTACCAGGGCAATTGGTTCTCCGACAAATCTAATCTTCTTTCCTTCTTCTGCTAATACTCTATATAAGCCTTCAAAACCTCCCTTAACATCTGTAGATTGGCCAAATTTAGTTACTGTTTCATTGCGGGGAACATCACGAGCGGTTAAAACTGCTTTTACTCCTTTTAATGATTTTGCCTTACTTATGTCAACTGAAATAAGTTTTGCAGCCGGATATTTACTGCGGTAAACCTTGGCATATAGCATTCCCGGTAAAGTAAAATCATCTGCATATTTAAGTTCTCCTCTTACTTTTGCCCAGGCATCGTGTCTGGGAATCGCTTTTCCTACAACTTTAAATTCAGACATTTATATCACCTTCCACTCTATGATTCTCCACTGCGACGTCGTAAATAGCTTCTACAATCTTTTTATAACCTGTACACCTGCATAAGTTACCGGATATTGCTTTTCTAATTTCTGCCTTGTCGGGTTCAGGGTTTGCATCTAAATAGCCTTTAGCTGCCATCAACATACCAGCAGTACAAAAACCGCATTGCACCGCTCCATGTTGAACAAAACTTTCTTGTAATTTTTGACCTATTTTTGTTTTCTCTAAACCTTTAGCTGTTAATATTTCTTTCCCATTGGCTTTCATAGCCAAAGTAATACATGACTTAATAGTTTTTCCGTTCATAATAACTGTACAGGTACCGCAGTCTCCCTTTTCACAGCCGCATTTTACTTCTGTAAAGCCATTTCGGCGTAAAAATTTTAATAGGGATTCTTCGGCTTTGGCAGCAGCAGTTATTTTTTCATCATTTACAGCTAATTCTATTTTGTATTCTTCCATCTAAAATCTCCTTTTTGATAAGTAATTAGCATATTAACTAAATAGTTAATCTTTTTCTCATATTAATTGGATAATTGGT
>CAYTVM010000002.1:14022-24071 GCA_964441685.1 uncultured Atribacterota bacterium
ATTGGTCAATTTTTTAAATGCCCTTTTGAATAAAATTCCCGAAACATATCTTCGATATTCTGCGGAAGCTCTCACATCTCCAATAGGTTTCACTTCTACTCTTACTTTTTTTACGGCTTCCTCAATCAATTCATCATTTATTTTCTTATTTTTTAAAAATCTTTCTACCTTAATTAATCTAAGAGGTGTCGGGGCAATCGAACCCATAGCAATACGTACATCTGCAATTTTATCTTTTTCTACTTCTAAAATCAGGGCAACTGTAGCAAGAGAAATAGCCATAGCTTGCCTTAAGCCTAATTTAATAAAATATCCATTTTTGTTTATAGAATTATCCTTAATCTTTATACTGGTAATCATTTCATCATCATGTAAAACTGTTTTTCTCGGACCGACAAAAAAATCCTTTAAGGAGATTTCTCTTTTTTCATCCATACTTTCTACTTCTAAAACTGCATCTAAAACCAATAAGGGGGGTGCAATATCAGCAGCCGGTGAAGCATCAGCTAAATTTCCTCCGATGGTAGCACTATTTCTTATTATCGGGTCGGCAAACTGTTCGGCTGTTTGATATAATATATTACATTCTTCTCTGATAATCTTGGAATTAATTAAATCAGAAATGGTTGTACCTGCCCCGATATATAACTTACCTTCACTTTTTTTAATATAATTTAATTCTTCAATATCGGAAATATCCAATAACAACTTTTTGGATATTATCTTGTCCTTTATATAGGGTAATACATTACTACATCCCGCTACTAAACAGGCTTCTGATTTTTCTTGTTTCAAAATTTGTAATACTTCTTCTTTTGTTTTCGGAGAAATATATTTAAATTGACTCATTTTCCCCTCCTTATTTTGGTTAATTAGTTACCTGGTTAGTAGGTTTAACTGGTTTTGTTCTGCCGCGCAGGTCTTAATTGCCTTAATTATTTGCACATACCCGGTACACCGACAAAGATTTCCTCTCATATAATCTTTAATCTCTTCTTCTGTAGGACTTGGATTTTCTTTCAAGAGAGCAACCGCGGTAAGTATCATACCGGGAGTGCAAAATCCGCACTGTACTGCTGCGTTTTTTAAAAATGCTATTTGCATGGGGTGCAGCTTATTCCCCTTTGCCAGCCCTTCTATGGTAGTAATTTTTTTTCCGTCAACCGCAGCTGCTAAAGTTAAGCAAGATAAAACCGGTTCATTATTTAAAAAAACAGTACAAGCCCCGCATTCACCAATACCGCAGCCATATTTAGTTCCGGTTAGATATAAATCGTCTCTTAATATATTTATCAGAAGGTCATTTGGATTTACCAAAGCTTCTCTTTTTTGATCATTGATAGAAAATTTAATAGGAATTTTTTTCACTTTATCATTCGCTCCTTCCTTTAAATTTAATTAAAACTAATCTTTCGCTCTCGCCCAGGCTAACTCAAAGCCATCTTTAAACATTTCCTTGGATATGGCAATTCTATACTCGGCAGTTGAACGAATATCATCTATAGGTTTAATCTCGCAAGATGCTCTCTCCGCTGCTTTATTTATTAACTCATAATTTACTATCTGTCCTTTTAAGAAATTTTCTGTTTTTTCTGCTCGTAAAACCTTAATCGCAACTGAACCAAAAACTATCTTACAATCTTTACAAATATTACTTTCTCTTTCCAAATAAATTGCTAAATTTATTTTAGAAAGGTCGGCTTTTACTCTGCTTTTCTTAAAAAAAGCACTTCCTGTATTTTTGTTTATTTGGGGAATAATTATTTCAGTAATCAATTCATCGGGTTTTATAATTATTTTTCCTACTCCGATAATAAAATCTTCTACCAAAACAGTACGTTCTCCTCTTTTACTTTGTAATTTTACTTTTGCTCCATAGGCAATCAAAGAAGGAACAGTATCTGCCGCCGGAGAAGCATTGCCCAGATTACCTGCCATAGTTCCCATATTTCTAATAGCCGGAGTAGCCATAGACATAATCCCCTCATATAAAGCGGAATATTTCATTTTAACTTTTTCTTCCCTTATAATGCGAGACAGAGGAGTAACTGCCCCTATTCTTAATCCCTGATTAATATCTACAAAATTAAGTTCCGGAATATTTTTTATATTTATCAAATAACCAACTTTTAAATCAATGGTCTTCATTTTAACCAGAAGGTCGGTTCCTCCAGCTAATATTTTAATATTTTTATCTTTATATTTATCCAGTAAATCCAAAGCTTCATCTATTGTTTTAGGGGCTAGATACTCAAATTCTTGAGCTAATATTTTTGTATTAGTTTGCATTTCTAACTTTCCCTCCTATATCTTTTTCTTCCAAGGCTTTAAGCATTATTTCCGGTGTTATCGGAAGCTCATGAAATCTAATGCCTACCGCATTATAAACCGCATTTCCAAAAGAAGAGGCCACTGCGCTTAAGGCAGCTTCCCCTATTCCTTTTGCTCCAAAAGGGCCGGTCGGTTCATAAGTATGGGCATGGTCTACGATAATATCATCAATATTAGGCATATCAATGCTAGTGGGAATTTTAAAATCGGTAATAAATCCATTGCATTTTAATTTACCGGTAACCTTATCATAGGGTATCGATTCTAACTTTCCCACACCTAATCCCAAAGCATAAGCACCCAATATCTGTCCTTTCCACAACTCAGGATTGATAATAGTACCCGAATCGCCTAACATCACTACTCTTGGTACTGTAATTTCACCGGTTCTGGTGTCCACTTCAACTTCTGTAAAATAGGTAATAAAACAAGGAGGGCAATTTTTTTGCCTTAAGGTAGAGGTATAAGAAAAGGTTTCTACACTGTTAATTCGGGCATGATCTGCTATCTCGCCAATGGTCTTATAATTTTCCGGTAATCCTTTGGGATATATTACTCCCTGGCCAAGTTCCTGATTTAAAGCTAAATCTAAATTTTCCGGTCTATCTTCAAAAAGCGTTGCTGCATAATTTAATAACATTTCTTTAACTTTTTCCGCTACAAATTTTATAGCACCACATCCGCAATATATTCCTCTGGTAGCATGAGTGTTAACATCAAAAACAGTAGTGCGTGTATCTACTCCATTATCAATACTTATTTTTTCAAAAGGTACCTTTAAAACTTCGGCTACCACCTTTGCCCCGGCATCCCAGGTTCCTCCCCCGTGATCCATTAGAGCAGTGACCACGTCTACCGAACCATCTTCGTTAATTTTAACAGTTGCCCCAGAATAATCTATCACTTCTCCAGCCTTAGGTCCACCGGTACCGGAAGTATGAAACCCTCTGGCGACTCCGATACCCTTTCTAATTAATCCTGATTTTTCATCAGGATTACCTCTTTTATCCCAACCAATAAGTTCAACCCCTTTAATCAACATCTCTTCTACACCGCAGCTTCTAATGATAGATTTTACGGTAGGTCCCTGTCCCCAAAATTCATCGCCTCTTCCGACATAGTTTTGCAGTCTGAAGTGCACCGGGTCAACCCCTAATTTCTCCGCTAAAATATCCATAGTATTTTCTACCGGGAAATTTATTTGAGGGCTGCCATAGCCTCTTCTGGCACAAGAAGGACCCTTATTACTATAGATTGCCTTCCCTTCATATTTTATATTCTTCCATTTGTAAAGTGAAGCAAACCAACCAGCTACACAGCCAAGATAGGGATAAGCTTGAATATTATGACCACCAATCTCTACCCATACCTGACAATGAGCTGCAGTTAAAGTTCCGTCTTTTTTAACCCCAACTTTTAAGCGGGTCTTTAAAGGATAACTTGAATGGTCATACATATCTTCTTCCCGGGAAGTCACTAATTTCACCGGTTTTTTTGCTTTCAAAGCTAAAGCTACACAAATAGGGGTTATCGAATTCATTTGAATACTTGATCCAAAAGAACCTCCCAGGGTAATTCTCTTAACATTTATTTTACTCAGTGAAATATTAAAAATATGACCCAAGAGTATCCGTACATTATGAATTCCCTGGGTAGTTGTCCAGAGAGTTATTCCTCCGTTTGCTTCCGGTTTACATACTGCAGATTTAGTCTCCAGCTGCATATGGTAAACTCTTTTTATATTAAATGTTTCATCTACAATGATATCCGCTTCTTTAAATCCTTCTTCTACATCACCCACTGTAATATTTCGCTCACAAGCAAGATTATTTTTTACATCTACTTTTTCTTCTCCTAAATATACGTGGTCATATATCGCGGGAGCTTTTGAATCCATAGCATCATCAAGGCTTACCACCGGTTCCCATCTCCTGCCCCACTCTATTTTTATCTTTTTTAAAGCAGTAAAAGCCTCCTCTTCTGTTTCTGCGGCACAAGCAGCAATAGCCTCTCCTACATGCCGAACCTTATCTTTAGGTAAAACTGTCCTGTCACGATAGGTTTTATCGGGAATACTTACTATTCGTTCATTATACAAAGTATCCGGCACATCATCCGGCCCAATACAGATAGCTCCCATTTTTTCTGCTTCGGTATAGTCAATTTTCTTAATCTCGGCATGAGGGTAAGGACTGCGCAGGACTACCGCATATAATTGACCGGGGATATTTACATCACAAGAATAAACTTCTTCACCGGTTACTTTCCCTATATTTTTGATATCATATCTTTTACCGATAACGTCAAACTGCTCTTTCTCCAACAAAACCACCCTCTTTTTGATAATAAATAATATATTATTTATTAATTTTTTCTTCCTATAAAATTATTCGGGCATCGACTACTTGGATGCCGTTTTCAAAAACAAATATGGGATTTAGGTCTATTTCGTTAATTTCAGGATTTTCCATAGTCAGTTTAGAAATTTTCATTAAAACTCCTTCTATGGCCTGAATATCTCGGGGAGACCTCCCTCTTGCCCCTTTTAAAATCTCATATCCTCTTATCTCGGTAATCATCTCCCGGGCATCTCTTTCCTCTATGGGAAGGACGCGAAAGGAAATATCTTTCAATACCTCTACAAAGATTCCACCAAGTCCAAACATAATTACCGGACCAAAATGAGGATCTTTCATCATTCCTATAATAATCTCTGTTCCTTCATGAATCATAGAATCGACTATTGCTCCTGAAATTTTCGCATTTTTATTATATTTTTTAGCCTTGGAAATAATTTCCTGATAAGCTAACCTTGCTTCCGTTTCATCTTTAATATTTAGTTTTACTCCTCCGGCATCTGTTTTATGGATGATGTCAGGAGAGACAATTTTCATCGCTATAGGAAAATTTATTTCTTTGGTCAATCCGATAATTTCATCTTCACTCTTTATTAATTTGAAATCAGGAACAGGAATTTCATATTCCCTTAACAATTCTTTTGCCTCTGTTTCCAATAAAGAGCGTTTTTCTTTTTTGGCTTTCTGGATAATTCTATGCACCTGCTGCCTCTTTTTATAAAACTAATCATTTAAATTCCTAAATAACACCTCTTCACGTGTTCGCTATTTAAAAGTTCTTTACTATTACCTTCCATAACAATTTTACCGTTTTCCAGAACGTAAGCTCTTTCTGCAAATTGTAAAGCATAATTTATATTTTGTTCCACAAGTAACATAGTCATCCCTTTTTTCTTTAGAATAGACAATTTCTGATAAATATCATCTACTAATTTGGGGGCTATTCCCTGTGAAGGCTCATCAAGCATGATAAATTTAGGCTGACTCGCCAGGCTTCTGCCAATGCTAAGCATTTGCTTTTCACCGCCGCTTAATGTCTTTGCTAATTGATTTTCCCGTTTTTTAAGTATGGGAAAAATCTGGTAAATCTCTTCTAAAATATTATTTTTTATTTTCTTTCTGTTTCTATATGTCCCCATGAGAAGATTTTCATAAACCGTCATATTTATAAATAGCTTTCCACCTTCCGGCACATGGGCAATACCGGCCTGGGAAATTAGGTGGGGTGGATAGTTTGTAATATTTTGTCCTTCGAAAATAATTTCTCCAGTAAAGGGAGAAATTAACTTAGAAATGGTTTTTAAAAGTGTAGTCTTTCCTGCTCCATTTGAGCCAATAACAGCTACAACTTCATTTTCTTCTATTTGGAAGTTAATATCCCTCAAAATAATAACTTTACCGTAACCGGAGTTCAAGTCTTTAACCTGTAGAACTTGATTCACTATAACTTCTCCTCCCCAAGTAGGCTTCAATAACCCGCTGATTATTACTTATTTCGCTTGGAATACCTTTAGCGATAAGTTCACCGGCATCCAAGACAAAGATTCTCTCACAAAGACCCATCACCATTTGCATGACATGTTCAACGACACATAATGAAATTTTAGTTTCTTGGTTAAGCCTTTTTAGTTCTGCCATAAGCTTTAAGAGTTCGGTAGCAGTAAGTCCTGCTCCTACCTCATCAAGCAGTAAAAGTTCGGGCTCGGTTGCGGCTGCCCTTGCTACTTCTACTTTGCGTAAAGAGGATAACCCTAAATCACTGCACTTACAGTCCCGAATATCCTCCAACTCAAAGAATTCAAGAGCCCAATCCACTTTATTTTGCACTTCTTCTTCCCCCCGTTTATTATAAGCTCCCACTCTAATTGCTTCTTCTACAGACATTTCTGTAAAAGTTTTAGTCACTTGAAAAGTACGAGACATCCCTAATCTACAAATTGCATGAGGAGACATGGTGGTAATATTAGTCCCTTTGAAAATAACTTGACCTTCATCTGGGGTTTCCAATCCGGTGATTAAATTAAAAAAAGTGGTCTTTCCGGAACCATTTGGTCCGATAAGTCCAACAATTTCCTCTTTTCTAATCTCTAAGTCAACCTGGTTGACTGCGATAAGATTACCAAAGCGCTTGGTAAGTTTAGAAGTTTTAAGAATTTGTTCAGACAGCACTTTTTTTCTTCACCTCCTGCTTTACTGGCTTTTTATTTCTATATTGAAAGAAAGTCGCAATTCCCCTGGGCTTAAAAAGAACTACCAAGATTAAAATGACTGAGTAAATGACCAAGTATAAACCCGATACTTCACCACCTAAACTTGCCCTTAAAAATTCCTGGGTACCCACTAATAATAAGGCTGCTAAAAGAGGGCCATAAGTAATACCTCTGCCTCCTACAATTCCCAATATCGCAACCTTAATACTTTCCGGCCCATTAAAAAAACTGGGATGAACATAACCATAGATATTTGCATAAATTGCACCGGTAACCCCGATTAAAAAAGCATAGTAAACCAGCGCTCTCAATTTACAAGCTCGGGTATTAACTCCCAGTACTTCAGCTGCCGACTCATCTTCTCCCAAAGCTTTAAGATAAAAACCTAGTTTCGAGCGAGCGATTCGAGAATTAACCAATAAAGCTATGACCAACATACCTAATATTAGATAATAGTAAGGGACATAGGAACCAAAGCGCATATAGTAGAGTGAACCACTAAAATAAGGTAAATATCTTTCTACTGGTCCGCCTACTTCTTCCCACATATTAAAAACTACTTTAAGTACCTCAACCAGAGCGGTGGTAGTTAAAGCATACCACACTCCTCTTATTCGGAACCGAAACAAAGGAAACCCAATGAACAAGGCAAAAGCAACTGCCACCAAACCGCCCAGAATCATGCCAATCCAGGGAGTAAAATTAAACCGGATAAATAAAGTGCTTGAGGTGAAAGCGCCTAACCCCAGATAAGCAAAGGAAGCCAGGTCGAGCTGACCGGCTAGACCACCAATAATATTCCAAGAGGTAGCCATGACTCCATATATGAGTACGGTGGTAGCTAAAAGTATATTGTATTGGTTTGACCCAAATATTAAAGGAACAAACAAAGCAATAACTAAAAAAAATAAGAAAAATAAATTCTCTAAATTGTGATTTCTTTTGCGTTTCATTCCTTCCTCCCAAAAAGACCTTTGGGCCGTAACCAAAGAACTAAAATAAATATAAGATATATTACCAAAGACCTTGCCCTGGGATCCCAAAAAGTCATTGCCAGTGATTCACCTATTCCTATAATTAAACCGGAAATCAATAATCCAGAAATCGAACCTAATCCAGCAAGTGCAAGGATGCACCAGCTAAGTAACCCAAAACGTAATCCCATAGTTGGATCTACTTGTTGGAAGGTCATCAATAAACCACCTGATATGGCGGTTAGGCTTGAACCCAGCCCAAAAGCGAGGGCATAAGTCTTTCGAAAATCAACTCCCATAAGAGAAGCAGCATCTGAATCATCAGAAGTTGCCCGTATTGCCCGTCCCGGCCAAGTTTTACTTAAGAAAAAAGCTATGCTTATAATAACAATTAGACTAATTATAGCTGAAGTTAATCGTGAAAGCGCAATGGTATAGCCTCCGAATTGAATATTGCCTTGAATAAAAGAATAAGAAAGCGCACGAGGCTGTGCCTTCCATGCTAATTGAGTTATTGCACCCAAAAAAGTCATTAAACCTACGGTTACAGCTATTTGTATAGTATAGTGTTCTTTTAGCGTTCGATCGATTATGCCATAATAGACCAACATGCCAAATACAAATAACAAAGGAAAAGTAATTAGCGGGGTTAAGATTGCATCAATTCCCCATAATGAAGCAGCCCAAAAAGAAAAGTACATAGAAAGCATGACGAAGTTTCCGTGTGCAAAATTTACCACATTCATCACCCCAAATATAAGTGATAATCCTAAAGCAATCAGGGCATATATGCAACCCATTAATACTCCATCAAAAAGACTTTGAATAATTATTCCCATATTTAACCTTAATTCCTTCCCTTATTTCTATATCCTTCTTATCTAATATAAACTTTCGCCTGGCTAGAAATTTGACTCATTTTATCCTTCGCCAGGCAAAAGTTTCCAAGGCTTATTTACAATTTACAGTAATATCACTTTGGTGCTTTTATAACCTACCACAAAACAGTGTTTTCCCCGCAATTAATAGGTAGCATCCGCCCTGGGGAAAACAAACTCGGCTTCTGCTTCATCAAAGGGCCAAACAACTTTGGACTCACCTTTAATAACCTGCATAATGGTAGCTCTGGCATAAGGGTTATCTCCCTTTCCATCGAAAGCAATATGATTTACCGGAAAAGTTTCTACTGCAGGACCAGAAGTCAAATCAAGTTGTAAAAATGCTTTTCGTAAATTATCTGGATTAAGTGGGTCTCCAGGGAAAAGTTCCCCCGAGAGCTCCAGTGCCTCTTTTAAGATCCACATTCCGTAATAATTCATGCCTGCAGCTTCAGTAGGTATATGCCCAACTTTAGCAGTATATTCTTCAACGAATTTGCGATTTTGCGGTGTATTTTTAGCCGGGTTATAACTGTAAGTATTGCTATAATATTCGGATGCTTCACCCAATGCTTCTATAGATTCGGGATCTGTAAATCCACATGCACCCATACCAGCAATAAATTTTGGAATTTTATCCAATTCTTTAAAGGATTTAGCAAATATAATCCCATCCATGAAATATGGACAGTGAATGACAAAATCTGCTTTAGCTGCAGCAATTCCATGAACAATAGATGAAGCGTCGGTAATATCATAAGGGTACTCTTTTTGATAGACAATAGTAAGTCCGTTATCTAAAGCCGCTTGTACTGCACCTATTGCATTGCTTCTTCCAAAAGAAGAATCTTCATTCAGAATGGCAATTTTTTCTACAGAAACTCCGGATTTTTTAGCTGCTTCTAAAACAAATTCAACAGCAGATCTGCCCTGCATACTTGCTTTAGGAGCAGGTCTAAATAGATACTGACGTCCCATCTCGGTTACACCATCTACCAAAGCATCAGCAACTAGAATTACTTTTTCCCTTTCAGTAATCTCAGATGCCGCTGTAGTTAATCGACTAATGTATAAACCTAAAACAGCTACCGGATGTTGTTTACTTATCAGACTCTCGGCAGCCAGACGAGCGCTCATTGCATCTTCGCCTACATCTTCCGCCACTAATTCCAGAGGAATACCGCCTAATGACTGAATTCCGCCAGATTCATTAATATGCTGAACAGCAAACTCCATACCAATTTTTGCTTCAGTGCCAAAAACTGCATGTGCACCAGTAAGAGGTTCAAGACAACCAAT
>CAYTVM010000003.1:0-20508 GCA_964441685.1 uncultured Atribacterota bacterium
ACTATTATTTTATTTCCTTTTTGAGATAATTCATTTATTTTTGATAAAATAGTTTTTTGCCCTTTAACCACATCTTTTAAGTCAATCTGCCCAACCGGAAAATCGGTCTGTTTTTTTAATAAAAAAGGAATAAAAGAATTTTCTCCTTGCTTTAAATGATTGGATGAGTATTCACTTAACCCTAAAGGCTTCTGGTTAACAATCAGATAACCCCTTACAGTCATTCTTTGCTGAGAAGGTAAGCTAGAACTAAAAATACAAATATCTTTTTTTAAAATATTCATTATTTCTTCAATTTCTACGCCCACATTTCCTCTTAAGGTTGAATCAACCTTTTTATAAAATATATCATTTTCATTCATGTTTATTTTTTTTAAAATATCCCTTAATACTTCTCGAGCTGTTTTACTTTCTGCCTCGCGAGTTTCTGTATCGATGACAAAAACATCGGCATTATCAGGAATCATTATTGTTGATTGCTTACCAAATATTAATAATTTGGTATTATAACCTTTTTTGGCAAATTGTACCCCGGTATCATTAGCACCGGTTAGATCATCTGCTATGACATAAATCATGCATTTTACCTCAGTAATATAATCTATTTTGTCAATTGAACTCTCAATTATTTGAGAGATATCTTTTAAAGTTCATTTATATCTTTTATTTGCAGGTAAAAACATATTTTCATCAAGACCTGGAATAATTTTGTAATCATTAAAAGAAAGCCAGGGACTGTGTATTTAAAAATATAAATTTATTCATTCTCTTTATTTCTTAAACTATAATCTTATTTTCATTTTTCCATTTTTGGTAAAAGTTAATTTTTCCCACTCTCCACATGCGTCAATATTTTTATCATCTTTGATTTTGTCCCAGGCGGCTTTTGAAACATATAAATATTCAAGATCTAGAGTATTTTTCATTATCAGCAATTTTATATCACTTTGTTTTAATTTCCAACAAGTTTTTACTGCTATTTCAACGGCTTCTTTTTCCGAATCTGCAGTTATAGGTATTTTAGCGCGGTTTAAGAAGGTGCTAGTTATTGTATTAGCACACATATCTTTATAATTTATCTTATTAACAAGATGCCTGGTTGTAATATCTGCTAAACCAATCCCTAACGCATTACCATGAGATTCTTCTGTAATGTCAAAAACTATCAACCTTTTAATTCTTGGTTTTACAATTTCTTTTTCTCCGTTAATGTACAGTCTTCCTATGACATTTGTATCAAATCCGGTCCCACTTATGTTTTTACCCATTTCCTGGGTGACTACAATATCCAGGTCCTCTATTGGTAACATTGGCATTACTTCCTTAGATATTTTTAACAATTCACTATCAACTTTAATTATATCCTCTGGTGGGACAAAAGATATTTTCATAGTTTGGTCATAACTGTTCTCTAAAATACCTACACCCTGAATAATAGGAGCCTTTTTAATGATTAATTCCGCAGCTTGTGGAATAACATTTTTTAAACCATACACTCCTAAAGAATGGATAGAACTTGCCCCCTTTGCCTTACCTAAGCCTATCGCTAAAATTTTAGACATACCACTTTCAACAATATTACTTTTAAAATCTGTATGCATTTTAACTCTGTTTAAAGCAATGATGCCATCTGCTTCCATCGCAATTTTGCTAAAATATATAGGTATTTTATCCTCTACTATTCCAATTTGTATCACATCCATAGAGGCCATTATGGGAACACCCATTTCTTTTTGTGTTATACCATAAGAAACTAAAACATCCTTTTGTCCTTGGCTATTTGCACCTCCATGGCTTCCCATAGCAGGCAAAATAAAAGGGGAAGCATGGAGGTTTTTTAATTCAGAAATAACTTCTTTTACAATCAATTTAATATTAGTAATACCTCTACTACCTACAGTTATTCCGATTTTGTCACCTAATTTTATTCTGTTTTTTAAATCAGATTTTTTAAAAGATTGATGAATGTATTCAGATAAATTATCTATTTTTGTTTTATTAAAATTTTGTTTTATTTTTCTTACTTCAATATCCTCTATCATAAGCTTTTCACCTCATTTTTTTACAAACACTTATCTATAATATCTCGGTTATTTTATAAATATTATATCTATTTCACCTGAATAAATATTTTTAGCTTAGTTTATTTTTATAAATTATCAATTCTCATGCCAATATTATTTTTAAATATGTACTCGTCCTTCACTCTTATATAATCTAAAGAAATTTTCAAATGTTGATAATTATATCCTGAGAAAATAAATCTCTTTTCTAAATATATAAATTTCATAATAAACTACTAAATAAATACAATACATATTAAATGATTATTTTGCAATGGTTTTAGAGGGATAAGTAACTAAAAAAGGTTTTCAAATATGAAAGTCGTGACTTAAAATAATTTTGTTTTATTTCTATTGCTTTTAACGGGTATTTTTCTATAAAAAACAGCATAATATACAGGGTTTTAGAACGTATGACAAAGATTATCAGACCAACTTATAGATTATTTGGAGAAGATTTATCTCTTCTCCAAATAATCTATTTTATTATATAACCTTAAAACAAAATCATAGACTATTACTCTATCTTTTTTAATTGATTTATCTACTCACCCTTATTATTTTTGTTTTTATATAACCTATTCATTTTCTCCTTCTAAGATAAATTAACTATTTCACATAAGACTTGGCAGCCAGGTAATAAATTGTGGGAAAATACTGAAAATAATCAGGCTCAGGCCTATTATAATAATAAATGGAATAACTCCCTTTATAATATCCTCCATAGTAACACCAAGCTCGGGTGGAGCAGTCCCCTTACAAACAAAAATTGACATGGCCATAGGAGGTGTCTGAAAAGCCATCTGCAGATTGATACAAATCATCATGCCAGCCCATAGTGGATCAAATCCTAAAGCGACTATAATGGGTGATACTATTGGGACCATGATAAAGACAATGCCTATCCATTCGATAAACATCCCCAATACAAAAAGAATAATCATGATTACAAGGAAGGAAGCCCACTTCCCACCAGGAACACCCATAATTAATTCGAATACCACGTTACCGCAACCTGCACTCATAAACACACCAACATAAGCATAACAAATTCCTGCGATCAGAAGTACTAATGCACTCACTCTGAGTGTTTCCAATGCTGCATCTTTGGCAACTTTCCAGGTCATTTTCCGGTAGGCGATAGCTAAGATAACAGCAGCCAAACTTCCCATGGCTGCCGCTTCAGTAGGGGGAGCTATCCCCATGAATATAGTGCCCAAAACCGATAAAATGATTCCTAACGGAGGAAGTAAAGCTTTTAATAATCTTATCATTTTTGCTCCAAAAGGCAGCATCGACTTTTGGCTTTCCGGGACCGCCGGGCCTAATTTTGGATTTAAGTAACATCGAATTCCCACGTAAGCGCAATAGCAAGTTGATAGAAATAGTCCGGGCAGAAAAGCACCCATAAACATCTCTCCGATAGAAAGACCGGCTTGTGGTGCATAGACAACCAGCATAATACTGGGAGGAATAAGTATTCCTAGCGTACCGGCGGCAACAACCGAACCTGAGGCTATAGATTTATCATATCCTCTGGTTACCATGGGTGCCAGGGCAATCATTGTCAACATGGAGACAGAAGCAGTAATTACCCCTAAACATGCCGCCAGGATCGTACCAAATATTATCGTAACAATAGCCAGTCCACCCCTAAATCCACTCATACTATCATATAATACCGTATATAGGTCATCAATGATTCCGGTCATTTGCAGAATAACGCCCATAAAGGTAAAAAGAGGAACAGCCAGGAACGGATAACTAAGTGTCATGCTATACATCCGGGAGTATAGTATATGGTAGGTTACCTCTCCTCCAAACAATACAGTACCCATAATAAGTGCAACACTGGCTATGACAAAAGCAATAGGGAAACCGGTCATGACCAGGACAAGCACTCCACCTAACATCAAAGCAGTAATAACTTTTTCACTTAATATTTCAATCAAGGTGCTCACCTCTTGTTATAAAATATAGATCGCGGATAAACCTAGCTACACCTTGAAGAAGCAATAACAATGATCCAAGAGCAAATATCGTTCTGAAGGGAGCTGCGGGAGGATACCAATAGGTAGCGATCATTGTCTCATTAATTCTCCATGCTTTCACTGCCCATTTGGTAGAAATCCATACCAGTACTATCATTAATGGAAAAAAGAATATTAGTGAGCTGATTATATCCATTATCGCTTTATTCCTTTCGGAAAGGCGATTGTAGAAAAGATCTACTCTTATATGGGAGTCAATCAAATAACAGTAGGACCATCCCATAATATAGACGACTCCACCAGCCATACATAAGGTATCGTATGCCCAAACGGTAGGCGCATTAAACCAATGTCTTAAAATCGTTTCATATGCGCCTACCAGAACAAGGAGCCAAGTAAACCATCTTGCAGATAAACCAGCGTACTTACTCATCATATCAATGCCTTTAAGGATTTTTCTTAAAAATATCATACTCCTTAACTCCTTGTTATTCTATAATCAAATAAACAAATTTACCAGCTAATGATTACTATAATCCAGCCTTTTTTCCATAGGCATTCATGGAGTTCAAAATCTCACCAAATATCGGGCTCTCTTTAGCGGCTTTTTCTGTATAAAATGCTACAGCTTCTTTTGAGAGGGCATCTGATACTTCTTTGGGGAGATTGTATACCTCACATCCAGCATCTCTAAAACTTTGTATGGCATCCATATCATTATGGCTTTCAAAATTTTGCTGTTCCTGGGCCCATCTTGCTAACACGTTCTGCACCAATACTTTCAGATCATCAGGAAGCGCTTCCCAGGACTTTTTATTCACAAACCAGACGTGGGGATCACTCGGTGCCCGGACAGGTGATATAATAACATATTTCGCAATTTCATTAAAATGCATACTCCAATTGGTTGATAAGCCTGCATATTCAAAGGCATCGATGGTGCCTCTCTGCATTGCCTCGTATAATTCACCACCGGGTAAAAATATAGGATTAGCACCCATCCTGGCCAGGATTTCGCCTCCATCACCGGAAGTACGTATTTTTAGACCCTTCAAATCAGCCACTGTTTCTATCTTTTTTTTGGAATGGAGGAATACTTCACCCGGCTCAGGAGATAAAAATCCAGGCAGCACCATGGCATTGGAACCCTCCATCATCTTGTTCATCAATTCCCATCCTCCGCCATAATCAAACCATTGTGTTAAAATTTGTCCGGGCAGTCCACCTGGCCTGGAGCTGATCAAACCGGCTGCGGACCATTTATCCAGGTTATACATGGGACAGGTATAGCACAGGTCTAAAACCCCATCAATAACAGCATCAAGTTCTTTTGTTTCCGGAACAACTGAACCACCGACAAATGCCTGGACTTCCAATCGCCCGCCACTTGCCTTGGTAATGTCTGCACAAGCTTTATCATGGTGAATCTGTGAATAATTGGTAGCTGGACCAAAACTGGAAGACTTCCATTTAATCGTATCAGCTGCCAGTGTAGAAGTAGCACCAACCATTAGCAATACTGCTACTGCAATGACTGAAATTAGCAATACAAATATTTTTTTTCGAGAAAACATTTTTATAACCTCCTTGATTATTTAATATTTCTCAAGAACCATGTATACGAATTTTATTTACATAGTTCTTTGGTAATATAGCCCTTTAGGTCCTCACCTCCCTTCCGTATTTAAAGATTGAGCCAATAAGTTTGTTCTTCAATTCCTTTCAAATAATATTATCTATTCAATTTTATTTTACTCTTTTTCTCCCTCAATAACCACGATATTTTTTAAATTTTATGGAAATTTTTTTCCTTTCTCTCTAAAAATTGTTTTATACTTTTTTTAATCAAGCAGACCTTTTTTGACTTGGGTTCAGTCAAGCTCATCGGGGGTTCACTAATTTTAATCAAAGTATTAATTCCATATTGATAAACAATATCCGCATCATCTCCGATGATTGCCGCCACCGCTATTACCGGGATATTATACTTTTTGGCAATTTTAGCTACCCCTATTGGCGCCTTTCCGTAGATAGTCTGGCTATCGATTTTCCCTTCACCGGTAATGACCAGATCAGCACCTTTAATAGCTCTTTCGAGTTTTACTATCTCAATTACAATATCTATACCTGGTTTAAGTTCTGCATCCAAAAATGCCATTAAACTGGCTCCTAAACCTCCGGCTGCGCCTGCGCCCGGTATATCCTTTACATCTTTATTTAAGTCTTTTTTTACTATTTTTGCAAAGTGAGCCAAAGATTCATCTAGCTCTTCAATTATTTCTGGAGTGGCTCCTTTCTGAGGTCCGTATACCCGGGAAGCTCCTTTTGGGCCGCAAAGTGGATTGCTCACATCTGAAGCAACTAATACTTTAGTCTCTGATAAGCGATTATCCAAGTATTTTGTATCAATTCGGAAAACTTTTTTTAATTCTCCTCCTCCAAAACCTATCTCCTCTCCGTCTTTGTCTGATAATTTAACTCCTAAAGCCTGAACCATCCCTGCCCCTCCGTCATTGGTGGCACTTCCTCCGATCCCGATAATCATCCTTCTACATCCCTGGTCTAAGGCAAATTTAATTAATTGACCGGTCCCATAAGTGGTAGTTATTAAGGGATTTCTTCTATCCTCCGGCACTAAAGTTAATCCTGACGCTTCAGCCATCTCGATAACTGCGGTCTTCTTATCTCCTAAAATACCGTAAGAAGCTAAAACTTCATCTCCCAGGGGACCTGTCACTTTCTCTTTTAAAATTTCTCCTCCGGTGGCATTAACCAGGCACTTCACTGTTCCATCACCACCATCAGCCATAGGAATTTTTACAATTTCAGCTTGCGGGAAGATCTCCTTTATCCCTTGTTCTATAGCATCGGATACCTCTACAGAAGTCAAGCTGCCTTTAAATGAATCGGGGGCAATAACTATTTTCATCGGTTTTTATACCTCAATTAGGAATTTATATGTTTTAATTGATTTACTACGGTAAATATACGCCATCATATATAACATTTCCTTTGTACAATAGTATGAATATTACACTATTTATTAAATGTTATTTATATAGTCTGCATAAGTTATTGAAGTATTTTTCAAAATGGAATAATCAATTTGCAAGAGGTTGGCAAAACCATTCTTTGAATTTTAAACGCCAAAACCTCACTCAATCCCTTATAAAATAAGGCTTTCCACCTACATTCAAAATAAGCCCTTTTAAGCGCCTATTTTAAAAAATATGACCAATGACCTTAACCAGTTTTAAAAAACGCTGCTATGACAATATTTCGCTAAAACTCTTATTTTGTAAGGCTTTCACCCTCCTAAAAATACAATTTTTAGCCCTTTCTACCTCATTTTCTCCCTATTTTAAAAACACTACCACCATCCTATATAATAAAAAAACGCAGAAACTTTCATATTTTCTGCGTTTTAAAGCCTTACTATTTTCCCTTTAAAAACTGATAATCCTCGAATTCCGTACATATTTATCTCTATGTACCTAGCTAAAAATCAGCTTCCCCGTTCTTCTATTTTCCCTTTTTAATTACCGAGCATTAACAACCATCTCTATTTTTCGATATTTCCCAAAACGATATTACATAACCCCATTACATCAATATCTTTGAAAAATTTATTCCAACCTTCTTCTCCCTCTAAAGTACGCTCTGGTTGCCCATAATTAGTAAGATAAACAATAATAAAATCATATTCAGGATCAATGAAAAGAAAAGTCCCTGCTCCCCCCATTTTTCCTATAGCTTTTTTAGATACTAAATCTCCAAAAAAAGAGTGAGGAGAAAAGGCATATTCCCAAAACCAAGTTTTGGGACCACTTAAAATATAGTGAAGATAAGAAGAAGGAGATTCGTATATATTAGAATTAGTTAATCCCTCAGTCATCTTCTTTACGGTAATTCCTCCTAAAATTCTATGACCCTGGTAAATACCCTGATTTAAAATCATTTGAGAAAACACAAACATATCTTTAGCGGTGGAAAAAAGTCCATCAGATCCAAGCACTTCACCTAAATAATGTTCTAAATCCTGGGTAAGTTCCCCCCTTAATAAACGTCCACTGTCTGATATTCCTGTAACTGCACAATTTTCTTTATCCTGAGGGTTAAACATAGTATTTTTCATTTCTAAAGGTTCAAAAATCCATTCTTTTGCAGCCAAAGATAAGGGTTTTCCCATAACCCGCTCCAATAATTTTCCTAAAATCCGGCAGGAAACATCGCTATATAAAACTTTGGCTCCCGGTTGACAAGCCAATTCTTGATTATAGTGCAAATCCCAGGCTCTTTTTATCTCCCCTTTTAATGCAGCTTCTTCGCAACCTACAGGGTCATCCAAAGGAATCCCCCCGGTAAAATTTAGGAGATTTCTTAAAGTAACTTTTTCTTTCTCTTGGTTGGTTCCAAATTCCGGAATATAATTTATTATCCGGTCATCAAGATGCACCCTCCCCTCTTCAACTAATTTGAATAATAAGGGGAGGGTTACCATGACTTTAGTTATTGATTCTATATTAAAAAGTGTATTTTCATTTACTCTGTCTATCTGGTTGGTTGAACCCTTCACCATAGAACCAAGAGACAAATTTAGCACTACGTCTCCCTGGCGGCCTATTAATACCTGGCACCCGGGATATGATCCATTATCTATCTTTTTGCCAATAAATTCTTCAATCTTTTTTTTCATCTTTTCTTCTAAACCATTCTATACACTTTTTTCTTCTTCGCTTTTTGGTTTTAAAAATAGTTGAGCTATGGCCATAATAATTAATGTGGGTAAGAACCATCCCAACCCTTGTCCCCCAAGCGGTAATTTAGAAGATATTTTTGTGATAAAATTGGAGGTAAGACCGTAAAAAGAAAGCATATCCCCTAATCCAAAGAATAAAGCAACAATGACTCCAATAGTCACTGATTTTTTAATTTTGTCAAACTGATAATATAAGGCACTTAAAATTAAAACAACAATTGAAGGATACAATAAAACCAACCAGGGTACCGTATATTTTATAATTTTGCTTAATCCTATCAAACCTAAAGTGAATCCTATAATTGTAGCTAAAGTAACTGTTACATGATAATTTAGTTTACCTTTAGTCATCTCTAAAAACATATCTCCGGCCATTGAAATGATAGCCGCTGCAGTAGTAAGGCAACTAAAAGCCATGATGATTGCAAAGCTGAACAAGCCAATTTGTCCTAAAAGTCCTTGAGCAATGTTGGTAGACAAAACTCCTATAGAGGCATCAGGGAAAGTTGAACCTGAAGAAGCGCCTAAGTAAACCAGAACAGTGGAAGTGATTCCCAGAAGCACAGCTGTAGAAAATCCGATAATATTTAAATTTGTATTTTGGTCTTCTTTTGTTTTTATATTTCGGATATTCAGTTCATGTAAAACCCATCCACCAAATAAGAGTGCTGCTATAGCATTCATTGTATTATAAGCTTCCAACATTCCAGTGCTTAAGAGGTTAGTTGAACTCGGAGCTTGCGGGGCAGAAAGCGGAGTAGCTATTCCTTTTACCGCTAAAATAATCACAAATAATATTAAGATCGGTGCAAGAATTTTTCCTAATTTATCGATAACTGTTGCCCTGGTATAAGCTACATAAAAACATATCAAGAAAAATATTGCTAAAGTAAGCCATAAAGGAACTGTAGGCATTAAAGGTAAAATGGCCATTTCATGGGTAGCGGAAGATACTCGTGGGAGAATAAAAAAGACAACGATAAGAATAGGGATGGCAGTATAAATTTTCCCAAAAAAATCACCTAATGTTTTTGTTGCAATTCCAGTTAAAGATTGATTTTGATGGGCACAAGCTAAATATGCCAACCAAACCCCAATACTATTAATTATCATGTATCCTAAAGCAGCAGTGAACCAGCTTGTGCCTGCACCCCGTCCCAAGAGTGGGGGGAAAATAAGATCTCCTACACCAAAATGAGAAGAAAACATTGCTCCTGATATAACTATCAAGACAGAAATAGGTAATAAATTCCTTTTGCTCATCATTTTACTCCTTTCATATTTATTTTATGTATTTATTATAGAATACTACATATATTTTGAAAATCCTTCTTTTTTTTAAAAATAATTATATTTTTATTTTTAAAGGTTCTCTGATATAAGGGCGTCCGCTATTGCTTCTATTTTTACAACGCATTGTTATATTTGCATCGGAGTTCCTCCTCAGAGATAAGTGGACGGCTTATGGCGTCAAGGGTTTCTTTATTTATTACACCTTCTTTAATCAACTCATAACCTGCTGTTTTTACCGCATTCATCACGGCTTTCCCATCTTTAGTCAATTTCCCCTTCTCCTTCATGAAAGAGGCATGGGGTCTGAGAACTGCACCGGCGAATTCTACACTTGCATTTTTAGCGAGCTCTTCAGTGATATGTACTACTGCTTCAAAGTTAGCTTTCTCCCACCATCCACCGGTAGATACGAGTACGATTTTCCGAATTTTAACCTGTTTATGGAATCGGGCTCGTGTACGTTCCTGGCGATTCTCAAGAATGGGAACAATTAAGGGACAAAGTCTATTAATAAAATTCTGCATCTCACCTGGTAACGGGATATAAACCGGCGTGGCCAAGATAAGAATACCCGCCTCCCTAAGTTGAGGATAAAGCAGTTGCATATCATCCTTGATGCAGCATTCTCCGGCTTTCTGATACCAGCAGTACATCTCGCCACAAGTGCAGGGCTTTATTTTAAGACGCCTGGCGTAGAATAGCTTGACCCCGGCTCCGGCATCCATCATTCCTTGAATGAAAGGAGTAAGAATTAGAGCGGTATATCCCTTTTCCATTCGAGGGCTACCATTTATCGCAATGACCTTCATGGTTATAGCCTCCTTTGTAATAAATATAAGTTTAGTGTAAACCTTTTAAATATCACGACCTAAGCCTGGCCGCACGTACAACCTCCTCTTGAGATCCTCAAAATAGTCATTAGTTATTCCAACAAATGTTTTCTCAACCAATCAATGGAGTAGGGGACTACTTCATCTAAAAAATTAATACAAGCATGCTCGCCTTCAGGATAAAATTTTAATTCTTTTTCTCCTATGGTCCAATCCATGATGTAATACGCATGTTCTATGGGAATAATCTTATCTTCTTCTCCGTAGATTAAAAGAAGGGGACGGTCAAGTTGTGGTACTTCTTTAATACTTATTTCACCCCATAAAGACTTCACCTTTTTTAGGCTATTTGCAGCGGTAGTATAAAGAAGTGCACTTTTTACTTTTTTCAATTCTGCAAAAGAAGTAAAATAGCCGGGTCCGCTGATGACCACAGCACAACAAATTCTTTTATCAAGAGCAGCTGCTCGAAATGAAAAATACCCCCCAAGACTTATGCCGTAAGTGGCAATTTTTTTAAAATCAATATTGTATTTATTATTTTCCTCAAACCAGTCAATAATCATGCTAATAGTTTTTTCGTAGTCGGGGATCATTTTTATATTTTTCCACATTTCTCCCTGGCCCGGACCATCAAAAG
Source organism: uncultured Atribacterota bacterium (assembly GCA_964441685.1). Lineage (GTDB taxonomy): Bacteria > Atribacterota > Phoenicimicrobiia > Phoenicimicrobiales > Phoenicimicrobiaceae > Sediminicultor. The sequence continues at coordinate 11,577 of CAYTVM010000003.1, forward strand.
CAAAGACATTAAAACCAGCCCCCAATAAAAGGTTTCCTAAATAGTGATTTTCAATTTCTTTTATGCTATCAATTGAATTGATAAGGATGATAAGCGGTCTATTCGGATAGCCGCAAAGCCTGAGGTAACCGGGTATAACAATTTCTTGAAAGGGTATCTCTATTCTTATCGGTTTTTTTTCTTCATCGTATAATTCAATGGCTCTTTTAAAATTTTCTCTTGCTCTTTCCTGAGCTTCATTTTTCTTTTTAATATCTATATAATAAGGAAGCTGGCCAACAAAAAAACACCCCGCTGCTTCATGAAATAAATATTCTGCAGTAAAAATATTTTCTTTGGAAAGAGCCTCTTGGGCAAGATTTTCCAGATTTTCTCCTTCTTTTGACCACTCATCACACCAATGGTAAAAATTCTTTATTCGGGATATTACTCTTCGAGAGCGGTCCAAATCGACACCACAAAATACAAATCTATTATACCAGTCTTTATAAGTATTTTTTTCGTTTAAAATAAAGCGATAAGCTATTTTTTCTTTAAAAGATAACTTTTCTATTCTGGTAGATAAGGACCCAATCTCTTTACTCTCTATGGGCGATTTTTCACTCACCTTTTCTTCAATTTTAGCCGAAGATTTTTCTGCTATTAGTTCTTCTCTGATTTTTTCGAGAAGTTCTTGAGTAAAACCATTATTATAGACTTCTTTGGCATAATATCTTTGTGTATCTTTTGGCAGATTTTGCAAAATATCAATAAATTCTTTTTCATAGGGGTCAAGTTCATCTAAAGAGGCGAGATAAATATTATATAACATCGAGGGGAATTTATCTTTAATATAATTTTTTACATTCACCGTCTCTGAGGCAAAAATACTGGAATTGGGGTAAGAAATGATATTAAGGGAAAGAATTAAAATAATTGATAATCTTAAAAATAATTTAGTCAGGGATAACATTTTTTCTTTTTTAAACATGTTGAAGCCTTTTATTTTTCTTTTTAGAATAATGCTCTCCAGAGTTCTGTCCGGTAACGGTCCTTTTGCCTGAAAGTTTTGATGTTTACAACACCTTGCCTCTTCGGCTTCTTTTTTCTTTTCTTTTAAAAAAGAAAAGATCTTTCCTGTTACCTTCATAGAGGTTACAATATTAAATTTATAGAATATAAAATATTAATTGATGTTAAATATTTTGCGCTATATACTGTATATATTACAATACGACAAAATTTTAATAAATCCTTCTTTTATAAAAATAAAATAATTAAAAAAAGGAATAGCCTAATTTTCTTTATCAAAAAGCTCATTTACTTTCCTCCTTGTCGTTCTACTTTAGTGTTTTTATCTTATCATTTTATTGTTAACGGTTTCATGAAGAGTCCCGGGTAAAAAATCTGCGAAAATGGTTGAATTCAGTAGATAATTTTCCTGGTATTTTTTGCCATTTTAAAAAGATAGTTCAGCTTTTCTGTGGAATCCGGCAGGTTAAAAAAATGCATTTTTTCCTGTAGATTTTCCTTGTTTTTAAAATATCCTCATAAATGTTCGATAACATTGTTTAATGCCTTTAAGAGTATCTGCTTTTCTATAAATATTTGAATCATTCTTATTAGATCGTGCTCTTCTCCGATAGAGCGGTCTTTCCGGTTTTTCATGAATTGTTGAATATCTAGATAATATTGATATCCTCGACTCATTACCGAATATTTATGGTGGGACCAGAATAATGACCACTGTTTCTTATCACATGACTACTTTCTGCTTAGTAAAAGGTAAATTATCATAGCTGTGGTAACCACTGCTGGAATCGGCGTTACCGCATGGATGGTCAGAATTATATTATTTACCGGCTTGCCAAAGCTCAGCAAAGCACCTGAGACAAATAATGCGAGAACAAACAATCCCGTCACGATAATCAAGCTTAATATAACCTGACTGCTTCCAGCATTCTTGAGTAAACTACAAATGACGATCACTATAAATATCAATGACCCAAGCGCTATTAACTTATGAATGTTCAAAATTAGGCTATTTAACGGCTTGCCGGAATTACTCAGCCAAATACCTGTAACAATTGTAAAGAAAAAAAGCAATCCACTGCTTATTATTTTTGATACAATACTCATCTCATCTTTACCTCTTCGTTTGATTAATTGTAACTACTTTTCATCTATAACAATCTCTCTTGGTACAAAGGACTTAAAAAAACCTTTAATACAAAAGAAAAAAATGAGTCTTTTGCAATTTATATACATTAATATATTAATACGTTAAAAGATTTAAAAATCCTTTTTTTTATAAAAAATATTTCAAGATGAATATTATTAGAGTCCAACCAATTGGTCGCGGGCTGTCCTGTAAAATGATTATCAGATGAAGAAAGGGAAAAAATCCTGCGCTGATTAAAATCCGGGCTTATCGAATCATTGACAACTCCCATTATATTTAGTATACTAACGATATACTATATATAATGAGAGTATACTTATGAACAGACAAAATAAAAAAGAAAACATTGCAGCTTTACATAAAGAAAACATTTTGCTGGCTGCCGAAGAAATGTTTTCTGAGAAAGGCTTTATTGCCACAACCATTGATGATATTTCCAGGTCATCTGAATATAGCAGGCGAACAATCTATGCTTACTTTAATAGCAAAGAGGATCTTTTGTACCATATTATCTTAAAAGGCTTACTCATTCTGAAAAAGGATTTAATACAATCCATTGAATTAAATACTGATTTTTTAGAGCAGTACAAAGCTATTTGCAAAGCAATGGCAAATTATCATGCGAATTCTCCCCATTCTTTTGATATGGTAGAAAATATGCGTACAAAAGATATTGATATAAATAATATTCCAAAGATAGCAACAGATATATTTAGCGCTGGCACTACTATAAACAATATATTGGCAGAATACATTGAGAATGGCAAAAGACAAGGTGTTGTCCGTAAAGAGGTTGAAGCGATGCCCACTGTATATATTTTATGGTCCAGTATTTCATCATTACTTAGCCTGGCACATAAAAAGGGGTCATTTATTGAAACGGAATTCAATATGACCTTAGATAATTTTCTGAAATATGGTTTTCAACAAATTATAAATTCAATTCTAGAGGTGCGGATATAATGGAAAATAATAAGTCAAGTATGACTGCCCTGGTTTCGGCTTTTGGACGTGCTTATCATTCCTTGCATGATAATCCAAAGATTTTTAATGATTACCTGGCCCGTGAACTTATAACAGATGATGAATTTGCGGAAATATCAGGGTATATGTCGGGTGGAATTAAGTTCTTTAACCCGGAGAAAGCGAATGACTTTCCCAAAGCACAGGAAGCGCTAAAATGGGTAATACAAACTCAGATTGCCCCTACGCCTCTTGCCAGAGCAAGATATTGCGAAGAAATGTTAAATAACGCAATCATGATCGGCGCAAAACAATATGTCATTCTTGGGGCAGGCATAGACAGTTTTGCATATCGCAACCCTGATTTAAGAGATAAAATTCAGATATTTGAAGTTGATCACCCTGCCACACAAAAGTTTAAAAAAAGCAGGATAAAAAAGGCAGGCTGGGATATTCCCAACAATCTACACTTTGTTTCTGTAGATTTTACCACTGACAATATTGCAGAGGAATTGAAAAAAGCAGGTTTTGATTACGCAAAATGCACATTTTTTAGTTGGCTGGGAGTAACCTACTATTTAATCAAAGAAAATATTTTGCAAATGCTTAAACTCATTTCCTCTATTTCGGTCAAAGGAAGCTCTATCTTCTTTGACTATGCAGATGAAGATTTATTCTGTTCAGAAGTAAAACGTGTCCAAAATATGGTCGCCATGGCACAGTCAACCGGCGAACCAATGAAATCATGTTACAGTTACGCTGAATTAGAAGCTGTCCTTGATGAAGCGGGCTTACTTATTTATGAACATTTAACCCCACAGGACATTGAGTCTAGATATTTTCAAAATAGAAATGACTATCTTCATGCTTTTGAAAATATTGATTATGTTCTAGCGGTTGTGAAATAAATAAATTTTAAGAAACTCCCACAGATCCCATAGGTTTTACATTAAAAATTATCGAATCATTGAGCTAGTACAACCGTTGCCCTGACATTTATTATTATCCCTCTATTGCGTTTATAAGATAAAGAAAAATTCAAATAGTGCAAAGTAAAGGGGTCAGTCATTGTCACTGGACATTTTTATTGTAATTTTATTTTTTCCTCTTCTTCTCCTCATACATCTTCTGGTCAGCTATGCGAATTAATTCATCCATGATTAAAGGATTAACAGGATCGTATTCCGAAAGGCCGATACTGAGCTCTATCTGGTAAGGTTTCTTCAGAGTCTGGTTTAATCTAATTAAATCCTTGTCTAATCTTTCTTTAATCAAGGGTGCTTCTTTTAAAGAGTTATCAGGAAAGATGATTAAAAATTCATCCCCTCCCATGCGACAGGTGATATCAATTTCTCTTAATGTGGATTTGAATAATTTTACTACCTCTTTTAAGACCAGATCTCCCTCATCATGGCCGTAAGTATCATTGATGGATTTAAATCTATCTATATCCAGGAAAGCAAGTAACAGTGAAGATTTGCTACGGTGGGATAGTTTCATCTGCCGGTCCAGCAGCTCCAATCCATATCTTCGATTATAACCGCCGGTTAAGGAGTCAATACGAGCTAGTTTTTCCAGTTTCTCTTCCATTTCTTTTCTTTCGCTGATATCCTGGTATATTCCAATCATTCCTTGATGCTTGCCGTCTATATTCAGGGGTGAGGCTGATAGGTGGACCGGAAATAAGGTACCATCTTTCTTCTTCCTGATGGTTTCAATACTGATATAATTTTCCTTTAAAGCTTTTTCGGTTAACTTTTTGGATTCCTTAATCTTATCCTGGGGCTGGATTAAGCCGGCATCTATATTCTTTCCTTTTATCTCCTCAAGGGTATAACCGAAAAGTTCGGTAAATCTGTTATTGATATTGAGGATATTGCCGTCTTTATCCAAATAGATGGTTGCCTCTGGATTGCTCTGAAATAGACTGGTAAATTCCTGCTGGGTTTTGTGTAAAGTCTCTTCTACCTTTTTACGCTGGGTGATATCCACATGGGTACCTAAAAAGCGAAGTGCTTTACCCGTGGAATCACGGGAAACCACATTCCCCCGGCTCATTATCCATTTCCATTTACCTGATTTGGTCTTCATACGAAATTCTTCGTTATAATCTTTCGTTTTTCCTTCGATGCATTCCTGCATTTTTTGCAGAACTCGTTCTTTATCTTCCGGATGTATTAAGTCTTCAAAGCCTTTATTACTGCTAACTGCTATTTCACCGGGTTGATAGCCAAGCATTTCATAATAGCGGTCATTTAAATAGAGCTTGCCTGATTCAAGATTACTATCCCATATTCCGTCATTGGTAGCATCAAGGGTAAAAGAAAGTCTCTCTTCACTTTTCTGTAAGGCATTTTGCAGTTTTATTCGCTCGGAAATATCGATAAATGTCACTATTCTGCCTTTAATTTGACCATCTATTTCCAATGATGTAGCAGATAGGGAAACAGGGAATAAGGTTCCGTCTTTCTTCTTTCTAATGGTTTCATAATTATGATAGCCTTGTAATGTTTTAATGATTAATTTATAACTTTCCTCTATTTTATCAGCAGGGTGAATGAGTCCATCATTAATTTTTTTGCCCTTTATTTCTTCCAGGTTGTAGCCGAATAATTCAATGAATCGGGGATTCACGTTTAAGATATTTTCGTTTTCATCTAAATAGACCAGGGCTTCCGGATTGCTATAAAAAAGACCGGCAAATTCCTGCTGACTTTTCTTTACCGTTTCTTCAGCATATTTGCGTTGGGTGATGTCCTTGATTATACACACAATACCAACCATACCTCCTGCCTTGTCCACCATGGTAGAGCTTGAAAAAACTACCGGAATATGGTCTCTTGTTTTTGTTTTAAAATCAAGCTCATAATTTCTGATAGCTTCTTTCTTTATGGCTTTATCCAGTAAGGTGTTTTTGAAATCTTTTTCTGCAAAAAGCATCTCCACTGATTTTCCTTCCACCTCACTCTCTAGGTATCCTGATAAATCCAGGGTAGCCTTATTTACAATGGCTATATCCCCCTTCCTGTCCAACAAGACTAAGGAATCAGTCATGGTAGAGAGAATGTTTTCAGCGGCGGCAACCGAAGTAATGACCATCAGTTTATATTTGGCTATGGCATAAACTATTCCAGATGCCCAGATGAGCGCAATCACATTCCCCAAGGAAGGTAAGGTATAAATATTCAATACCGGAAATATTACATCGGTTAAAGTGCTTAAAAAAAGGGAAACCAACGTAGTAACAAAGATTATTCTTGCCTGTTTTTTCTTAAGGGGTTCTTCTGTTTTTCTTCCAAAATTTAAGATTAGATAAAGTCCCATTAACATAAATGAAAGATAATAGAAATAAAAAAGATAGGACCAGATTGAATCTGACCAAATACTTTCCCACCCCCAGGGTTGTTGAATATAATCTGCTGTCAAAAAACCTGTCCACTGTTGATAGATAAGCAATAAAGGCAGGATAAAGATAAGGGGATAAATCATTTTTGCTTTTAATATTTTTTTCTTTTCGGTGAAAATAAGGGAAAACCATAAAAAGAAACTGGCAAAACTAATCCACCCCAGGGCAGTAACATTACCAAACAGTATCACCGTATCTTTTATGGCATGTGGATCATAGATAAAAATCGCTCCAAAGCTCCACACGGAAAAACAGGCAAGAAAAGCAGCACAAACCCTGTTAAGCCAGGATTTTGAATCTTTCCAGAGTAAAAAAACTAACAAACAGGAATAGACTAAAAATACAAAAAAATGTAGAAATGGTAAAATGCTCATCATTTATTCACCACCAAAATATGATAGGTGACGGTTCTTAGTCACACTTCAATCCTTCCGGATTTAATTCACTATTTTATATATTCGACAAAGGGTTTAAAAATCCTCTTTTTTTTGGAAGAATATTTTTCAGAAATTTTTTAATCCTACAGCTTCTTTACCACTTTAATATCTAAAACCGGACTGTTCTCATCAGCATCCAGTCCTTTTACATAGATGCTTGAGTTAGAGATTCTAATTAATGCCACATCACTTATGGCAATCCGTGAAGACCGATGGGGACTCCGCGAAGCAAAGACACCCACCTCCTTGCCATTATTTTCCCTTCCCCTTTTAAAAACGGTACTTATTGCATTAACCTTGTGTAAATAATAAACTACAGTAATCCACTTTTCTTCTTCTAATTTATACATGAATCTCTGCTGATAGGAAAAAAGATCTATCCTGGAAATACCATCAGCATCAATTTGACTAACCTTGCCAATAGGATAAATCATGACAGGCTCCACCTGACCAAAAAGACATTCATAACAAACCGGCCGATCATCAACAAAAAATGAATGACCTTCTTTTATTTCTTTTTTACACTCTGAACAATATATTCTTTTATTCAATTAAGTCTCCTCTCTCTTTTAATTTCACGCTAGCAAAACAGGCATATCTGTCATTCCACGCACCATTTTGATAAAATAGTGCAAAATCTATGCCAAATACTTCTTTGGATAACTCGTTAAAACTTTTACTTAAATTATGGTTATCCTTATAGCCATAAATCAATTCATATTTCTTTAATTTATTTTGCTTCATTTATAATTAACTCTTTTTTAAGACAAAATTTTCTTATTAACCTGTCACACTTATTTTAACTCTCGTCTGTGTGAATTTGCCCGTAGCGGATAGCGGAGCCTAGTCGGCTATCTGCTTGTTAAGAGAAGTACCCTAAGTTTTTATGATATATTATAATCCATTGTAATACAGTCCCAGGTTTTATTGATTTCCTGAAAAAAAACATTTTCTCTTTTTGATTCTATAAATCCTAATTTTAGATAGCATCTAAAAGCTGATTGATTAAAATCAAATACTCTTAAATTTAGCTGTTTAAGTTTAAGAACACTCGTCGCATAGTTTATTAATTCTATTAGCATTCCATAACCATAACCTAAGCCACGATTATCTTCTTTGATTAATACTCGTCCAATTGAAGCAGTTTTATTACGCAGATCAATCCTGGTCAGTTGGCAATGTCCTATCATCGTACCTGTTGTTTTATCTATTGCTTTAAAAACAAGAATGCTCTTATCATATAAAGTATCCAGTAACTGTTTTTTATCTAAAGGGAATCTGTATTTTGGCCCTGCAAACTGAATAAGGAATTCAGCATCTGAACCCTTAAGCCAATCAAGGAGTTCAGGGATATCCTTTTTTTCAAATGTTTTCAAAATGATCATTATTTTTTCCTCGTCAGGCATTTCTCAAAGCTGATGTATTTACATAATAAATGTCAATAATATACCAAATAAGTATGCTAAACACAATATTATCTTTATTTGTACTATCTGCTTAAGCCTACTTATCCTATTCATCAATCTTAATGCGCGATTCGTTCATGAAGTCATTTTCCTTATGCATGATACTTTAATATTTAGAAAAGAATAAGAACGGGGAAAGCAATAAATGCTTGAGATTTTTAGATTATATTCGACCCTTACTATTAGAAATCCTTCTTTTTTCGTAAAATATTTTGAAATAAAAAGGCCTGCCCCTCTCCACTCTTTTCTGTTTCTCGGTTTTTTTATATTCTATGTTATAATAAAAAATATAAGAATTGTCCAAAGTTGAAATACCCGGAAGCCCTTCGGGTATCTGGTTAAATGGAGGGCATAGACAAGCTGGTTCGGATATGAACCAGTTAGATATCATTGCAGGAGGAAGAGATGATTAGAAAAGTAACCTTTGATGATATACAGCAAATATGTGATATTTATAACCACTATATACAAAATACTATCATCACTTTTGAAGAAAATC
>CAYTVM010000004.1:0-14110 GCA_964441685.1 uncultured Atribacterota bacterium
TTAACATCGGTATAGTTATCTGTCTTAAAACCGTTAATCCATTTCCTCCAAAAACATATCCTGCTTCCTTAGCTTCGCTAGATAAGTTTTGCAATCCGGCAAGTAAGATTATCATCATCGATGGTATGACCTGCCAGGCATCAATAAAAATAATAATCCACAAAAGTGAAAATTTAGACCCGGATAAAAATATTATTTTCTCTCCTTTTGCTAAAATGCCGAAATAATAAAGGAGACTATTCATCCAACCATGCGCAGTTAATCCCGTTTTCCAGATTGCAGCAGCTCCAACAGCCGGGATAGCCATAGGAATCATGGCGAGAAATAGAAAAATCGCCGAACCTTTAAATTTTTTATTAATCAATAAAGCCAGGGCCAGGGCAAGAATAAATTCTATCACGATGGAGAAACCCGCAATAAAAGCAGTGTTCCCAAATACTTCCCCAAAAGAAGTAGCAGTAAAAACAGTGATATAGTTCTGAAAAGTAAAACTTCCATCTACACCTTTAAAACTATTATAAATAGAGACAATAACCGGACGAAGCCAAAAGAAGCAATAGAAAATTATAGTCGGAGCAATTAACAAATAAGGGGTCCAGTTTTTATTTTTCTTCAAATCTAAAAGGGTAGCCATACTCACCCCTTTCATAAAATAAAAAAATGATGATTTCTAATATTTGTATTCGCTGCTTATTAAAATATAACCGAGGAAATTGAATTTCCTCGGTTATATTGAGATTAAAACATTACAGAAGTAATTTAATTATTTTTTTAAGGCATCTAATTTAACTTTAGCTTCATCTAAAAGGGCTTTATCTACGGTTCCATCGCCATTTAATACCATCTCAACAAAGACATCATCAAATACTTTCTTGACTGCTCCCCAATCCTGGAAATCTCCTCCGGGGACAGCAGAGACCCTACCTTTACTTAGAACCATAATAGCCTTTGCAACGACTTCATCTTCCGGGTCATCACCTAAATACTTAATCGCTTCTTCTACTGGGGGTATAAACCCACCGGTACCTTTAGAAATTTTCACCTGCATATCAGGTCTGGTTATATACTCAAGGAATTTTATAGCTAATTCCTTATTGGGTGCATCTTTCATGATACCGTATCCACTAACGCCTGCAATGCTCCCAATACCTGCAGGACCTTCTGGTGCTGGACCTACTACGAAATTAGTTTCATTCGAACTATAGACCGAGCCAACACGGGCACAATGCATCCAACTTAACCATGATTCTTCCCTCTTCATAGGGTCAATACAATTGTCTACGTTTAATACAGCGGGGATAAAGTCATCCTTCATTGAAACCAGTATTTCCCATGCTTTTATTGCTTCAGGAGTATTGATATCCGGGAAAGTCGCTCCATAAGATAAGGAAATTGCTCCAAATTGGTATACAAAGGATTTCATCGGAATACCTGTTACCACAGTTTTCCCTTCGCCCTCACCTTTGGCGATAGCATTTGACCATTTTGCAAAATCTTCCCAGGTTAATTTATCCAAGTCAGCACTGCTGGGTAAATATTTTAAAGCCTTCTTATTAGCAATAGCAAGATAAACATCAGCGCCTACCGGAATAAAATACTGTTTGCCTTCAAAGTTTGTACCATATTCAAATGTTGGACTAAAATGCCGGTCATCCCATGATTTAACATAGGAAGTTAAATCTTCTACATATTCCTTCTCAATCCACTCCCACATATTGGCAACATAAGCACAAACAATATCTGTGGTGACATGATTGGTCTTCTGTTGAATCTCTGCTCTTTCTAATAGCTTTACATCATCCAGGATTTGAAAATTAACTGTGCAATTATTTTCTTTTTCGAAAGGTTTAATTACATTTTCAATGATAAATTCCTGTTCAGCGGGAACACTCCACAACCTTGAAGAAAATACAAGTGTTTCTCCGCCCGCAGCCAGAACAAAACCACTTAAAACCATCACCAACAAAATACTAATAAATACTACCGAAAACGATCTACTCTTCATAAAATTATCCTCCTTAAAATAATATATTTTCATCGACGATAACTTTTTAATAAAAATGTAAGGTGTAATTTTAAATAATGCCATCGTTGACATTATCATATTAACACGATACCAAATAAATTGCAAATTTTGGATTACTCTTTTTTCTGCATTATGAATTTAGCACGTATTAGCAACTTAAAATTATTTAAACTTATCACTTCCTTGATACATTCTCATTTTTAAAGCTATTCTTAATTGAACTGCTTCATCAAATATTTTGGGGTCCAAACCGGTTATTTCCTTTACTCTTCTTAATCTATAAAGTAGAGTATTGCGGTGTATATAGATCGTTTGAGCGGTTTTTGAAATGCTTAAATTATTATCAAAAAAGGCTTTTAAAGTGTCCAGTAATGTTTGGTTTATTTTCCTTCCTCTACCCTCTTTTACAGGATAAAAAGTCTTTTTTATAATTTCTTGCTGCGTATCCTTCTTAATCTCTGCTAATATTCTGCCTATGCCCAGATCATTGATAAGATAAATATCTCCTGCTTCTCTCAACCTGGTACCCACATCTAATGCCTGGGTAGCTTCTTTAAATGATTTATTTAAACCCTGAATGCCTTCATGGTATTCTCCGATACCCATGGTTACCTTAAATTTCATCTGATTAGAAATAGTATTTTCTATTCTCTTTCCCATTTTAAACAATTTATTTCTTAAAATTTCATCTGAATCTTTTAGATTGACAACTTTTAAAACCACAAATCTATCTCCTCCCGTATAAGATACAATTTCCTGGGGAGTATCCATAAATATTCCCTGAATAGTTTTTAATACATCATTTTTTAATCTCTGTAAATAAATTTCTCCTTCTTTCGACCCTTTGAAGGCCTGTAAACTCTGTTTAGCGGTCTTTTCAAATTGATAAATATCTACCACCAAAGCTATCCGGGGAATTAAAATATCATATCCTACAATCTGCCCCCGAGTGATAAATAAATCCGGATCATTTCCAATTCTTCCGGAGATTAAATCGTGAATAAAATTTTCTCGAACCTGTTGTTCTAATTGTATTTCTTTTAATAAAAATTCCTGCTGCAGCATCATTTCTACGGTCATCTTTATCACTTCTCCAAAAGGGCTGACTTCATTTGGCTCGCCGGTAATACCCACTACGCCTATAATTTTATTATTATCTTCTATGGGTAGATTAATTCCTGGTCTTGCTCCCACCAAATGGTTAATATCTTTGGAATAAATTTCCAATTTTTTCCCTTCCTTAATGACCTGGGCTGCCCCTTCGTGGTATTGATTTAAACGGCTTTTATCGCCTGAGCCAATAATCACTCCTTTTTCATCCATAATATTAATATTTTTTCTTAAAATGCTCATTGTTTTATCAACGATATCTTGTGCTAATTTATGGGTAATCTTCATCGGTTGCCACCCCTTTTAATAAAATTTGTATCCTGTATATAGTATCGAGTATCGAGTTAAAAAATAAAAAGAAAAAAATTAAAAAGACAGTATTGTGCTAAATATATGATTAAGAGAGAAAGAAAAGATCAGCGAATTGTCTTTTATAATTATCTTATTCGATAAAATAAATAAAAATCCTTCTTTCAATTATGTATGTTGATTTATGAATTACAATATTATATAAAGAAAGTATCGGGTATCGAGTTAAAAAAGAGAAATTTGCTTTAGAAATAAAGAATATATATAATGTAAAGTACAAAGGCCCTTTCATTCTTAAATTAAAAACCAAAAGTTTAAAGAAATAAAATATCTTATGGTTATAAAAAATGAGGATTATCAAGAAGTTTCTATTGAAAATTAAAAGAATTCCGTTAAAAAAGGATAAAATAGAAATAAGTTAAAAAAAATTTTAAAAAAAAGAGGATTTTTGAAAATAATGTTGAATATATAAATATTAGGCATAAATTTTTTTAATAAATTTCTTCGATTTTATCCGTAAAATTATAAATATTAAAAAAAAGGAAAGGATGGCAGATATGTATAGAAAAAATTTAAAATTAAGTTTTGTAATCTTTTTAATCATTTTATTAGCCCTTTTTACTACCACTGTCTTTGCCAGCAGTGAAACAGAAAAATTATTACAGGAAATTATAGAAGGAAAAACCATGAAACCTGATATCTTCACTTTCATCAATATGGGAAACTTTTATTATTCTTTAGGCCTGTATGAACCCGCGGAAAAAGAATACGAAAAAGCTTTGGGCTTAGATCAAACAAATATATTGGCCAGGATAAATCAGAGTTATGTTTTATATAAAATGGGAGAAAGAGAATTAGCTCTTACCAATCTATCTCAAATTATTACCGAGGACCCCAATAATGCCTTTGCCTATTTTATAAAGGGGATGATATATAAAGAGACACTCGAGTATGAACTGGCAATAATAGAATACGAAAAAGTTGTTGAACTGATTCCTCAAAATGACAAGCTACTTGCCGAATTAGGCCAGCTCTATCAGGATAATGATCAACTAATCGAAGCGACGGAAACATATATAAAATTGGGTAAACTTAAACCCAGCCCTTATATCCTGGTAAATTTTATAGCTTACCAGGAAAGCGCTACTTGTTGGTTAAATTTGGGTGATTACTATGGCAGTGTGGGAGATATTGACCAAGCCGTATCTGCTTATAATAAAGTGACTCAATTTACTGAAGATAAAAGGTCGATAGCTATAGCACATTATCGATTAGGGCTTATTAATCTAAAAGGAAAAGAATACGAGCTAGCCATCATGGAAAAAGTATTATCCCAAAAATACTACCCCTTGTATATCAAAGATTTTACTTTCGATAATTTCGCCCAGGCCTTTATTGAAATAGGAAATATGCATTATGATGCGGGAGAACTCCAAAAAGCTTCTCAAAATTATGAACTGGCTCTTCAATTAGCAGATTCAAAATATATACTATCTGAGGCGCATTATAAATTAGGCTTATCTTACTACCGTAGTCAAGATTACGAAAACGCTGTAAGAGAAGGAGAAATTGCCTTAACTCTAAACCCAGAATATTTATCTGATCAAGAAAGATTAATTGACCTGTTAATTGCAGACTCCTGGTCTAGTCTCACTAAAAAATAATAAAACAGTATCGAGTATCGAGTATATAGTATATAGTTAAAGAAATAAGAAATAGGAGTTAGAGAAAATTTTATCTTAAAGTAACTGGTAAACAGGGTAACTGGATAACTAATACACAATATACGATTTTAAATTAATATAAGCTAAATGCTAAACGCTATACGCTAATCATATATTATTTACTATTGACTAATTTAATTGGTGAATTAGCCAATCGGTAAATTGGTAAATTAATAAATTGAGGTGAAAAAAATGAAAGCAAACAAAATAATTAAAGGACTCACTTTTTTACTTATTGGTATAATCCTCCTGGCAAATACTTTAGAAATATTAGAATGGTCAGTCTGGTCGAATATTATTAAACTATGGCCTCTACTCCTTGTAAGTTTAGGTATATCTTTAATTTTCAGAGGGAGGGGTCTCGCCTTCCTGGGACCACTTATTATATTCCTGGGAGTTATTGTGGGAGTGGGAGCAAGTTATATGGGATTTAGTTTTGAAGGACTTGAAGGAGAAATGTTAAGGGAAGTAAAAACTCTAAGCCGCGAAATAGTGATAGAAGTTGAAAAAATTCCTGAAACTGAAGTGGCTTTGGAAACCGAAATAGCTCCGGATACTGAAATACCTCTTGGAACTGAAGTAACCCCGGAAATTGTAACAGCTCCGGACACCGAAACAGCGCTTGAACCTGAAGCGGCTTTGGAAACGGAAGAGTATCCTGAAATAGAAAGAGCTTCAATTGCATTAAATCTTGATGTGGGAAAACTTAGCTTAGTTGGATCTACCTCCTTGCTTTATGAATGTACTGCTCATTATAGATATAAAGAATTTGAGCCGTTTGAAAAATTTTCCCGTACTGGAAAAGAAAACGATATAGTTATTTATCATTTACCGATAACCAAAAAATGGATTTCTAATCATGTTAGAAATGACTGGCAATTAAAATTAAATAATCAAATAATATATGAGCTATCGGCTAAAACAGGCGTTATTGATACAGATTTCAACTTATCAGGTTTTAAAGTAGAAAAACTATACATTAAAAGTGGGGCAAGCAATATAAACTTAGTTTTACCTCAATACGATTCCGAAATAATAATAGATTCCGGCGTATCTAATATTGAAATTGCTATACCTAAAAATGTGGGAGCAACAGTAAATATTGATTCGGGACTTTCTGCCAAAGACCTTGAGACTAACGACTTCACCAAAAAAGATGGTACTTACATTTCCAATAATTATAATTACTCAGAATTTAAAACAACCATAGAGATTGATTGTGGCGTTTCCAATATAGAGGTTAATTATATTAATATTCCCTGATAATCATATGATGACATCCCAGAAAGTAATGTGGGGGGCACGGTTTATTGTGCTCCCCTATTTGCTCATAATGAAAATCAGTGAATCCAAAATTATTATAAAATTATTTGCCATAGACCGCATATATACTCTGCTTTTAAATATTCTTTCGATTCTTCCTTTCTCTCCTATTAAATTTAAAAAAGATTGAGCAATCCTAATGATCATAGTGATATAAAAATAATATTTTTATCACTATTTTAAAAATAAATGGTATGATATAAATTAAGTTCATATTTTTTATATTGATAACCTACAATAGGTAAATCCATTATTACGGAGCATGATGTTAAAATGAAACTTATCCTGGTTGATATCCCTAATTTTGAACCTGAATTAAATTTCAAAATAGAAAAAAAGATTTTGGAAATAGGCAAGCCAGATAGTTTTGTCTTAAGATTCTGGCAAAATAACCCATGTGTGGTTTTGGGAAAATTTCAAGAAGAAGAATTTGAAGTGAATCTGAAATATACAAAAAGAAACAATATCCCAGTTTTTAAAAGATTTACCGGTGGCGGAACAGTCTATCATGACCGGGGAAATTTAAATATTACCTTCTGTAAGGAAAAAGATAATATTCTATTTTCAAAATATATTTTGGAGGAGGCAAAAGGAATAACCGAGATAATTTTAAAAGGAATAAAAGAAGTCTACGAAAATTGCGAAATAAGGGAAAGAAATTCCATCTTTTTGGGAGAAAAGAAAATTTTAGGTTCTGCTATTGCTCAAAAAAATAACAAATTTCTTTTTCATTCTTCGCTCTTAATCAATTCTAATCTAAAAGAATTACAAAAAGTAATAAAGTGGGTAGAAGAATATCCGAAAGATACAAGGACACCGATTAAAAGTAAAAGAAGTGAAGTAACTAATCTTTCATCCTGGGCGCCTATTTCTATAAATATGGTAAAAGTAAAAATATTGAAAAACTTTCTGCAAACACTTAAAATAGAAGAAAATAATGTAATAAAAATTTATAATAATGATTTTTTTGAAGATGGAAAAGAATTTTTAATTGATGGAGCTGATTTATAATTTTAAGAATTGGATAAAAGATATGAAACAATTCAGTAAAAAAAATGAAATTACAAATTATCAAAAAAGTTAAAACCATAAAGCCATCTTTTAAGAAACTTACGTTAAAGTAAAGGGAGGTGAAAGAAAAAAATTATAATGTGGAAACTGAAAATGGAAATTCGAAAATAAATATTTAAAATTTAAGGAGAAAAAAATGAAAAAAATTGTTATTTTAAATTTAGTCGTCTTACTTTTCATAGGGATTATTTTTTCTGTCAGTAGTGCAAAAGATTTCACACCCAAAGCAGAATACACGATGACCGTAAATGTAAATGCTGCCTTTGGTTGGGGAATGGGTGCTCAAAAGTGGTGTGATTTGATCAATGAAAGAACCGGCGGAAAGATCATTGTAAAACCATATTGGGGAAGCCAACTTCTTGCCGGTAAACAAATGAACTGGGTTCAGGCAGTTGCTGAAGGAAGTATAGATTTCGCAGTAGAATCCACTATAAATTCTTCTTCGGTAGTAAAATCACATAACCTTTTCTCTCTCCCCTTTTTCATTAATACTTTCGAAAATTTAGACAAAATTGAATATGGCGAAACCGGGAATAAGCTGTTTTCCGAGATGAAAAAAATGCAAGTACAGGCTTTAGCCTGGGGTGAAAACGGATTTAGACAATTAACCAATAATACAAGAGCCGTAAGAACACCGGAAGACATGAAAGGATTAAGATTAAGAGTTTGTCCTACTCCTATATATGATGATATCTTCAAACAATTAGGCGCAGATCCCATTCATATGAACTGGGCAGATGCAGTTACCGGATTCCAACAGGGAGCAGTGGATGGACAGGAAAATCCTTACGGGGTTCTTCTCCCGGTTAAAATCTGGGAATATCATAAATATGCTACCAATTGGAATTACCTGGCTGATCCCCTTCTCTTTGTAGTCAATAAAAGAGTATGGGATTCTTTCCCGGAAGATATCCAAACTATTGTAAAAGAAGCCGCTGAAGAAGCGGGAATGTGGGAAAAAGCCTTTGTAAGAAGAGGACTTGATGGAGATATTTCTATCAACATTCTAAAAGATAAATTTGGAGATACACCTGAAATTTTAGATCAAATTGCTTATGTTAAAAGCAACGGAATGGAAGTAGTTGAACTGACTGTGGCAGAATTGAATGCCTTCAAGGAAGCAACCCAACCAGTAATGGACAAATGGATTACTGAAGTAGGAACCGATTTTGTTGCTGCTGCCAAGTTAGATATGGCTAAATAATACACCAAATACTAAAAAGAGGGGGATTGTATGCCCCCTCTTTTTAAAAAAATCGGAGATATCCATGGAAGGAAATAAATTAAAAATTGAAGAATTAATCTCAGCAATTTTACTTTTCATCATGGCATCGATTGCCTTTGTAAACGTCTTAAGTAGAAAAATTTTTCATCTTTCTTTTGCTTTTACCGAAGAAGTTACTGTCCATCTCTTCGTATGGGTTACAGTATTGGGTATTGCAATCGCCTTTGGAAAAGGTGCTCACCTGGGAGTAGTTACTATCTATAATAAATTACCAAAGACACTTAAAAAAACTGCAGCTCTTATTTCAGCATCTTTAAGTGCCCTTCTTTTTTTAATTGTCAATTATTATGCTTTTAGAGAAATCTATATGGATATCACTATTTTTCATATGGAAAGTGAAGCTTTAAGAATTCCCGAGTGGATGTATATTATCGGCATTCCCATATTTTCCGTCTTTATTTTTAAAAATATTTATAAGGGATTAAAAATTGAATTAAAAAAAATTGAAGAAGAGGTGGAAAAATAATGCAAATCTTCACTCTTTTTGGAATTTTCGCTCTTCTTCTTTTAATCGGCGTTCCGATAGGTACATCGGTCGGATTTGCAGCAGTATTTTCTATATGGAAGTATGGCCTTGGTGTTACCATGATTTCCAGAAATTTTGCTTCAGGTATCGCTAAATTTCCCTTAATCGCTATCCCTTTCTTTGTCCTGGCCGGCATTTTAATGCAAAAAGCAAAACTTGCAGAAAAAATTTCTAACCTGGCTACAATTCTTGTAGGAAGGGCAACCGGAGGTTTAGCCATTGCCGGGGTCCTTACCTGCCTTTTTTGGGGAGCAGTTTCCGGCTCTGGTCCCGCAACTACTGCTGCGGTCGGCCTCACCATTATTCCGATAATGATTTACCAAAAGTATGATAAAAATTTTTCAGCTGCCACTATTGCTGCGGCTAGTGGTCTGGCTATTATTATTCCACCCAGCATAGCTTTTATTATATATGGTAATGTAACTGGCGTGTCAGTGGGAGCACTTTTTTTAGGAGGAATTATCCCGGGCATCATTATCGGCTTATTTTTAATGGTCACTGCTTATTTTATTTCTAAAAAAAGAAATTTTCGGGGAATAAAAGAAAGGGGAACAGTGAAAGAGATTTTAATAACCACTAAAGATGCCTTTTGGGCATTACTTGCTCCGGTTATTATCTTAGGAGGAATATATGCCGGTATCGCCACTCCCACAGAAGCTGCTGTTTTTGCGGTATTTTATAGTATTTTTGTTGGGTTTTTTGTTTACAAAACGCTGACTCTTAAAGGACTTTACGAAGCATTGGTGGGTACGGTTATTACTTCTGCAGTGGTTATGTTTGTGGTTACTTTTGCTACTCAATTCTCCATAGCATCTGCTATTTTAGGCGTAATAGATATCATGGCCGAGAGTATTATTTCTATCGCTAAAACTCCTATAGCAGTACTGCTACTGGCAAATTTAGCTATTATTATTGCCGGAATGTTTCTTGATGCCATTTCTATTATTTATGTCTTTATGCCTATTTTTATTCCCATACTTAATTACTACCATATCGATCTGTTATTCTTCGGAATAATATTCGTGGTTGCCCTGGCTATTGGACAGATTACTCCTCCGGTTGCAGTTAACCTGTATGTAGCAGCAAATTTAATAAACAGTACCCTGGATAAAGTCGCTAAGGAGGTATGGATATACGTATTCGCAGTTATAGCAGGTTTAATATTCCTTACTTTCTTCCCCCAAATCAGTCTATATGTTCCTGTTAGTTCAGGACTTTATATTCCATAATAAATAGCTGATTGATTAGTGTATATTTGTTTATATATTATGACTAAAAGAGTATGGTTTAAATGAATCTAATATTAATAAAAATTATAATTTCAACTATCATCGTTGTACTATTAGCTGAAATTTCAACCAGAGTTAACCCGGTCTTGGGCGGAATATTTTCAGGACTTCCACTGGGAGCGGGTTTATCTGTTTATTTTATTTCCTATCAGGAAGGAATACCATTTTTAGTTAGGGGAATCCCTTGGGGAATTTCGGCTCTATCCTCTTCCATATTATTCTGTTTTTTTTATCTGGTAACCGGAAAATATTTCAAGCTAAAAAATAATTTAATTTCTATTATTGTTTCTTCATTCATGGGATTTATTTCTTTTTTTATCTCAGGTTATTTGATTTATAAATCAGATTTTAATCTTCTTTCGGCCGCTATGATATTTTTCATCATATTTTTAATAAATATTTTTATTTTAAAAAAAATAAAAATCAATAAAATAATTAAGAAAAATAATAAAAATTCTATAATAAAACTTTTAATTCGAGGATTAATGGCAGGCATCATCATTTCAATACTTACGGAAATTGCTTCAATTGCCGGAAGCAGGTGGGCGGGAATTTTAAGCTCTTTCCCGTCTACATTATTTGCTTTATTAGTGGTTTTACACTTTGAAGAACAAAAAAATTTATATCCTTCTGTTATTTATGGATTTTCTTTTAGTGTAAGTACTTTGCTGGTATTTTATATTTCCTGTTGGTATTTACTTCCAAAACTGGGATTAAATTTGGGTTTTGTTGCCATTTATTTGATATCAGTTTCTTATCTATTTTTACTCAATAAAAATAAACATATTTTCATTTAAGAAATATATCATTTAATCGAGCAAGCAAATAACCGGCAAACTAATATCAAGCTTATATTTTCTTAAAAACTACCTCCTCATTTGTTTTACCCATATCTACTTCTAATTTATCCCCCTCTTTAAAAACTCCCTCCAAAATCTGCGAAGCCAAGGGGTCTTGAATGTATCTTTGAATGGTTCTCTTTAAAGGTCGAGCACCATAATGGGGGTCATACCCTTTTTCAGCTAAAAATTCCTTTGCTTTGGTAGTTACTTTTAAATCAATCTTCTTGCTCTGTAATCTCTCCTTTAGAATACTCAACTGGATATCCACAATTTTAATAATCTGTTCTTTATTTAAATTGTTAAAGATAATTATTTCATCAATTCTATTTAAAAATTCCGGCTTAAAGTGCTCACGAAGAGAATCGTTTACTTTCTGCATGACAGATTCTCTATTCTCCTCGTTCATTTCGTAAATCCACTGACTTCCAATATTCGAAGTCATAATCAAAATAGAATTTTTAAAATTAACTACCCTGCCCTGACCATCAGTAAGGCGGCCATCATCTAAAATCTGTAATAAAACATTAAAAACATCGGGATGGGCTTTCTCAATTTCATCAAAGAGAATAACTGAGTATGGTTTACGTCTAACAATTTCAGTGAGCTGACCACCTTCTTCGTACCCTACATAGCCTGGCGGGGCTCCGATTAACCGGGCTACACTGTGTCTCTCCATATATTCAGACATATCAATACGCACCAAGCTGTTTTCATCATTAAATAAAAAAGCGGCCAAATTTCGAGCAAGTTCGGTTTTCCCTACGCCCGTGGGTCCCATAAAAATAAATGACCCTACCGGTCTATTGGGATCGGCTATTCCCACTCGAGACCTTCTGATAGCATTGGAAATTAATCTAATCGCCTCATCTTGTCCAACCACTCTTTTGGTAAGCTCTTCTTCCATCCTGACTAATTTATTCGCTTCTCCTTCCATCAGCCGGCCAACCGGAATACCAGTCCATTTAGAGACAACTTCTGCGATATCCTCTTCATCCACTTCTTCTTTAAGCATCTTGGTTTCTTTTTGTAAAGAAGCCAGCTTTTTATTTTCTTCCTCCAATTTTTTTTGAAGCTGAGGTAATATCCCATACCTTAACTCGGCAACTCGATTAAGATTCCCTTCTCTCTCTGCTTTTTCAGCTTCTAATTTAGATTTTTCAATATTACTTTTTATCTCATGAATTTTTTGAATATATTCTTTTTCATTATTCCAATGCAATTTCAAGCTATCCCTTTTTTCTTTAAGGGTACTTAATTCCCGCTCTATCTTTTTTAAACGTTCTTGAGAGCCGGCATCTTTCTCCTTTTTTAAAGCTTGTTTTTCTACCTCTAATTGAATAATTTTTCTCTCCACTTCATCTATTTCAATAGGCATACTATCAATCTCTATTCTTAGGCTTGCAGCTGATTCATCAATTAAATCAATCGCTTTGTCAGGTAAAAATCTATCTGAAATGTAACGATCAGATAAGATAGCTGCTGCAATTAAAGCCGAATCTTTAATTTTTACCCCGTGATGCACTTCGTATCTTTCTTTAAGACCTCTTAAAATAGCAATGGTATCTTCTACTGAGGGTTCTTTAATGAGGACAGGCTGAAAACGTCTCTCTAAAGCCGCATCTTTTTCGATATATTTTTTGTATTCTCTTAAAGTAGTCGCCCCGATACAGTGTAATTCTCCCCGGGCTAAAGCTGGTTTTAACATATTGGAAGCATCTATGGCACCTTCGGCTGCCCCCGCTCCTACCAAAGTATGAATTTCATCTATAAATACAATGATACCCCCTTCAGATTCCTGAACCTCCTTTAAAACTGCTTTCAGGCGATCTTCAAATTCCCCTCTGTATTTTGCACCTGCTACCATGGAACTGATATCCAAGACGATGATTCTCTTATTCTTTAATCCCTCCGGAACATCTCCCCGTACAATTCTTTGAGACAAGCCTTCAGCAATGGCAGTTTTCCCTACGCCAGGCTCACCTATTAGCATGGGGTTATTTTTGGTACGACGGGAGAGAATTTGCATCACTTTTCTTATCTCTTCGTCCCGTCCAATGACCGGATCGAGTTTTCCCCTTCTGGCCAACTCTGTTAGATCACGAGAATAACGTTCCAGGGCTTGATATTTCTCTTCCGGATTTTGATCAGTCACTCTTTGATTTCCTCGAATGTTTACCAGGGCTTGATAAATCTTATCTTTGTTAATCCCTTCTTCTTTTAATAAATCACTCACTCTGGTTCCTTCTGCTTCAACCAAAGCAATAAATAAATGTTCTGTGCTAACATATTCATCTTTTACTTTTTGAGCTTCCTGTTGAGACGTATTTAGTATATTGTTAAGTTCGTTTCCGATATATTGTTGTCCTTCGCCACCTCCATGGACCTGAGGAATTTTTTCTAATACTCTTTCTAATTTTACTTTAAGTTCTTCGGGACTCACTTCTAATTTCTGCAATACCGAAGGCACAACACCTTCTTTTTGATTAATTAATGCCAATAAAAGATGTTCACTTTTTATTTCCTGATGATTATAGCCGGAGGCAATTTGTTGTGCTTCACCAATTGCTTCCTGAGCTTTGATAGTAAATTTATCTAATTTAATCAT
>CAYTVM010000004.1:14210-20477 GCA_964441685.1 uncultured Atribacterota bacterium
TCTTTATTTTCAAAAACTACCTGGGCAGCAAGTTGGGAAAAAGTATTGACATTAAAAGGACTCTTCACTTTTCTCACTTCATTGATGATTTTAGGATTAGAAAGTAAATACCCCACCCGTAAACTGGCTAAACTGTAAGCTTTGGAAAAAGTCCTAAGAATAACTAGATTATCGTAATGAGAAATAAGAGGTAAAAAAGTCTTTTTTCCAAATTCATAATAGGCTTCATCTACGACTACCAGACAACCTGATTCTTCAATGATTTTTATCATCTTATCTTCAGCAAAATAGTTACTGGTAGGGGCATTGGGATAGGCTAAAATTACTATGGAAGAATCTTCTTTTTTTGCTTCCTCTAAAACCTTATCCTCATTTAAACTAAAATTGCTCTGATTTAAAGAAATTTGCACAAAATTAGATCCATTAATCGTTGAATAAACTTTATACATGGCAAAAGAGGGTGCGGTTGTAATAACGCTTCTCCCTTTTTCGGAAAAAGCCTTAACTATATAATCAATCAGTTCATCCGATCCGTTTCCTATGACTATATTATCTCTATTCAAACCTAAAAAAGCAGAAACGGATTCACTTAACTTTACAGAATTTGCGTTAGGATAACGGGAATATTCTAAATTTTCAGCTTTTCTTAATATTTCTTTAATGATCTCTTTTGGCAAACCATAAGGGTTTTCATTAGCATTTAATTTTATTTTATAAGGTACTTCATGAGGATCATAAGGCTTTAACTTTCTTAAACTTTCGCGATAAAATTTTTTAGTTTTTTCCATTTTTTATTATTGCTCCCTTCTTACTTGGTAAAAAATACTTTTTTAACACAATTTAAAAATCTATTTCAATCTCTCTTTTATTCAGATCTAATAAATCAGTAGCTAACTCTGCTTTGCAATGTTCGATTAATAATTTAGCCAACTCATCTCTTGCCTCTTCTATTATCAATTGAGGAACTGCCCCGATTCCATCAATATTGATCACTATCTTTTTGGTATTTTCAGTGATTTTACTAAAATCACCATTTCGCCAATTCCACCGTCTACACATTACCTTCAAAGTTTTGTCATCAAAATAAATGACCTCTCCTGTTAGAGGATTCTCTTTCTCTTCACTGCCCAAAGCAATAAACCATTCATCACCCCTGGCAAAACCAAGGTGTAAATTTCCCTCAATTTTACTGACATCATCTCCGCCACAAGGAATAAGATATTTTATAGAAATATAGTTAAATAAGGCTACCACTGAGTTGATAAAAGGAAATCCTCCGCCTTTTTGAATTCTTTTTAAAAGTGCTTTTATCGAGGGTGGAAACATATGTGGATCAGAACCAAATTTTAAATGCACTTCGTCCCAGGCTTTTATAAAGGGATGTTCAATTAAATCTTCCTTCATCCTCTTTTCAATCTCCTTATTTAAAGGTTTCTTTATCCTTTTATTGCCGAGCGCATTTTCTATATCTTTAACAACGATAATCCCTCTTTTAAAATCTGGAAATCGAGTAAAAATTTCTGAATCTATCATGACCTTTCTCATCATCTATTTTTTTCGCCCTTCCCTTAAAATTGATATACTTTTACTTAATTTATTTTCATTAAAATATTCTTTTACCCTTAATTAATTTGACACTTTTTTGTTTTAACTATTTGGGGGCTAATAGTTTTTGAGGAAAAAATGGGAGAAAAGATTATTTCTTTTCTAAGCTCCTGATTTGATCCCGTAATTTAGCAGCTTCCTCATAATTTTCTATCTCTACTGCTTTCTGCATCTTTTCCTGTAACTCGGCAAGTTTTATCTCTTTTTCATTCTCTAAAATAATTTTCTCTGTAGAAGCCTTATTTAATACTTCTTCAGTTACATAAATAGGCGCACTTACCCTCAGGGCTAAAGCAATAGCGTCACTCGGTCTGGCATCAATTTCTTTTTCTGTTTGATTTATTTTTAATCTAACTGAAGCAAAATAAGTATTATCCTGAATATTGCAAATGACTACTCTTGTTACAACTATACCAAGGGAATCTAAAATATTTTTTATTAAATCGTGGGGTAAAGGTCTTACTGGTTTTACTTTTTCCAAAGCTAAAGAAATCATCTTCGCTTCATAATGCCCTACCCAGATAGGAAGCCACATTTTTTCAGTTTCGTCTTTTAAAATTACCACAAACCCTTTTGTCATCGGATCAATAGCCACACCGGAAATTTTTACCCTGATCATTTTTATCCCTCTTTTTTTGCATTGTAACATATTTTACTTTTAATTTTAAGATTTTTCTTTTTCTTTATATATTATATACTACAAAAAATATAAAATTCCTGCAAAAATTTTATTTTTTTTTAATTTTTTCAACGATAAATTAATTCACCTATTGACCAATTCTCCAATTCACCAATTAAGATAAAGATAAAGACCGATTAATTGATTGGCTAATTCTCCAATTGATCAATTAAGCTAAAAAGGCGAGGTGCAAGCAATTACAATTGACCAACTCCTAAATTCTTTTTTACGATATACTTGATACTCGATACTGTTTGTATTATCTTGAATTTTTCTTTTTCTTTCTTTACTTGATACTCGATACTCGATACTGTTTATATTATCTTGAGTTTTTCTTTTTCTTTCTTTACTCGATACTTGATACTTGATACTCGATACTGTTTTATCAATTGATTGCCCTTGAAAGAAGTGTTATAATTTTTTAAAATATAATAAAGAAAATATTTTAACTTCAACTTCAGGAGGAATGTCATAAATTTGCTCACCTTATGGCTCTTATTTTTAGTCTGTGCCCTGATCATCATTTTTACAGGAACTAAACTGACCCGCTATGGGGATATCATTGCTGAAAAGACCGGATTGGGAAGGGTCTGGATTGGTGCTGCATTAATCCCATTAGCTACCTCTCTTCCTGAAATCACTTCAAGTTCCGGTGCCGCCTGGATTAATGCTCCCAATTTGGCTATTGGAAATATCTTCGGCAGCATTATGTTCAATCTATTAATTATTGCCATTGCAGACTTTGCTCATGGCCCTGGTCCGATTCTGAGAGAAGTATCTGTCGGCCAAATACTCACTGCCATATTGGGCATATTTCTGTGTGCCATTGCTACCTTGAGCATGTTACTAAAATCCTCATTTCTCTTTTTGGGAGTTGGCATAGATTCCCTCATTTTAATCATTCTGTATTTTTTAGGCATTGTATTTATATTCAAATATAGTAAAAAAACTAAACCTGCTGATATCCTGGGAGTTCCTGAAGAAAATTATGCTGCCTATTCTTTACCCTTGACCAACATCAAATTTTTAATAGCAGCTATCATCATTATTTTTACTGCTATGAAGTTAGCACAAATCGCCAATAGTTTAGCAGAACTTACCGGATGGGGAACAACTTTTATGGGCACTATACTTTTAGCCATCATTACTTCTTTACCAGAATTAGTTACTGCCCTTGCGGCTATTAAAATGAAGGCTTATGACCTTGCGATAGGCATTGTCCTGGGAGCGAATCTTCTGAATATGACCATACCTTTCTTCTCAGACATATTTTATAATGGTCCACCCATTTTAAGTGTCGTTTCGTCCCAGCACATTATCAGTGGCTTAATCGCTATCATTCTCACCAGCATTGCTATTGCAAGCGTAATATATAAACCCAAAAAAGCTATACTTCGCCTGGATATTGCTGCCTGGTTCATTCTTTTAGTATACTTGTTCGGAATTTTCTTAATCTTTAAAGTAGGCATAAAAATTTAATTTCGAGAATATTATTCAATTTTTTAATTTATAGTTTAAATATCCGCTTATGATTATTAAAGATGCACCAAATATAGTAAGTAAATCAGGAATTTCCTGGAAAAATAATACTCCCAGTAAAGCGCCAAAAATAATTTGTAAATACAAATAAAAAGATACCAAATTTGTAGGTGCCATCTGATACGCTTTAGTGAGAGTAATTTGTACTCCTAAAGCTACTAATCCCAGTAAAATTAAAATAAACAAACTTAATGCATTGGGAATACAAAAATTTCCTTGCCAAAGTAAGACTCCGAAGGATGATAAACCTACGATATATCCAAAATAATTAACTATTACAAGGGGGTGGTCAGTTAACCGTAATTGGCGCAAAGCTACATGTGGCCCTGCACTTAATATAGCTCCCAATAGGCCTATAATTGCCGGGTAGATATCTGAACGAAATCCTGGTTTAATTACTAATAGTGCTGCTAAAAATGCTAAAATTAAAATAGTAACCAGTTTAAAAGATATTTTTTCTCCTAATAATATGCTCGCTAAGAAAATGATAAAAAATGGACTTAATTGTTTTATGGTAACTGCATCAGTTAAACTCATAGCTTTAATACTATAAAAATAAACTACTATAACAAAACCAGAGAGCAATGATTGCAATATTAAAAGAGGTTTATTATTCCCCCAAAAAGATATTTTTCTATGTTTTAACATTAAAGGAACTGTCAACATAATAGGGAGATTTCGAAAAAATATTATTTCCGTTAAAGAAATTTCTTTTAAAAAGTGTACCGCCGCTGCTATTAAAGCAAAACAAATTGAGGCAATAATCATCATTAAAATCCCTGTATTAGATCTATCTTCTACGCTCTTTTCCGAACTTAACAATCTAGTTTTAATGATTTTGAGCCACCTCTACATATTTTGTTTTAATAATATAATAATCAACCATAAATTAATTAGCCAGTATCTTTTCCCAATTTTTATCTATTGGTCTTCCCTTTTTTCAGGAATGTGATCAATCACCAAGTGGTTCTGCATGAACAATTGCTTTGCAGTAAATTTTTGACTCAATTTCTCTTTCTACTTTTTCTGAAATATCATGAGCTTCAACTAAATTGATACTCTCCCTCAACTGTATATGTAAAGTTACCTCTTTATATGAACCATAATCATGTATCTTTATCTTATGTACAGTAATAACTTCTGGGATTAATTGGACAATATTTTTTATATCTCTTAAAAAGTCTTCATCGGGAGCTTCTCCTATTAATTTAGAAATAGAATTTCTTAAAAGATTTATACCTGTATAAATGATCAACATAGAAATACACACACCAAACATTGCATCAACCCTATAATAGCCAAGTTTTGATGAAAGTATTGAGATAGCAACTAAAATCATGGCTATGCCATCAGTTTTATGATGCCATGCATCAGCAATTAAAGCTGAAGAATTGACCCGCCTACCTAATTCTGAAGAAAATTCTGCCATCCATTCCTTGAATAATGATGCAAAAATCATAATGATAACGACTAAATAGCTACCCTGAACCATTGAACTTGCTAAATAGCGATGATACGAATCCATTCCAAACTCAATACCAACAATGATTAGTAATATAGCAATAAAAAGGGTTGCTAAAAACTCAATTCGCCCATGACCATAGGGATGCTTTTCATCAGCAGGTAAACTTGAATATTTAAACCCAAGCAAAACAACTAATGAGGAAAGAACATCAGAAGCAGTATGGACAGCATTAGCAAGCAAGGCAATACTATTTAATGATAGCCCAAATAAAAACATGATAGCTGATAAGGCTAAATTACATATTATGCTTAACCAGGCTTCTAAATAAGCATATTTCTTTCTTAATTCAGGATCCATATTATTTCTTGATAACTTATTCTCTTTAAAGAAAATAAATAAAATACCATCTACAGTTTTAAGTATAAAACGCTTCATTTATTACCTCTCAATTAAATTTTGCTAGTTACATTTTTTATGGCAATAGCATCAATTTCTAATTTCGCATTCCTGGGGAGGCTTGATACTTCAATATATGAACGTGCCGGTAGATTATTTTTAAAATATTTACTATATATCTTATTTACTGAAGCGAAATTCTTTATGTCTTGTAGATATATAGTTACTTTTACTACATCTTCTAAAGAACTACCTCCCGCTTCTAAGATCGCTTTTATATTTTACTACATTTATTGTAAAAGTTATTTATTTATTTAAAACTATTTAATATATTTATAAAATATTTTAATAATATAACTTAATTTTTATTCATTTTTAATTTTTTTCTACATTTCAATAATAATATTATCTAATCTTTTTAAAACATAATATTTTGCAATTTTTGCTAAAAAAATTTTGACTTTTTTTAAAAAGCATGCTATGTTATAAAAAATTTAATATTTATTGCCTCACTTTTTTCTTAAGTGAGGTAGAGGCGCGAGCAATAATCAGTACCGATGATGAGATGAGCATCTTTGAATCG
>CAYTVM010000005.1:0-19741 GCA_964441685.1 uncultured Atribacterota bacterium
ATTATGATATGCATAAGATGTTGGGGACATGGGATTCACCAAAATGGGAAGAAATAATTCAACCGACATTGGCGGATGAAAAAATTCGTTTATCTTATAATTGATAGGCGATAGGCAAATATTAAAAAATCTGTAAACCAAAGAATAAAATCTTTAAAAATTCACATAACCAACAATTTTAAAATTGTTATAAAATTATTTATAATATGCTGTGTTGCATATACTTTGCTTTTAAACATTTTTTAGCTTTTTGGGAAATAGCACTATTATGAGATAAAAATAGAAAGGAGTTAAAGGAAAATGGAAAAGACGTCGTACATTATTTTGATTATAGTCACTATAGCCTGGATTATCGCCTGGATAGTCGGTATGTTCGAGAATATTTGGCTGGGTATAATCGGCCTGGCAACGATAGTTGGTTTGGGGCTCTTATTTATTAAAGCTTTTTCCGATAGATTAGCCAGCAAAAAGGATGATAAATATTCAAGGGATATAAAGAAATAAGGAGGTAAATAAAAAATGCTATTGACTACTCAGGATAATTTTTCTAATTATAAAATCGTGGAAACTTTAGGCATTGTTCGAGGTAATACCGTTCGGGCACGACATGTCGGGAAAGATATATTGGCTAGTTTTCGCAATATAGTTGGTGGCGAGATTGAGGAATATACAAAATTGCTGGCAGAATCACGGGAACAGTCTATCGATCGGATGATTGAAGTTGCAGAAAATTTAGGAGCAGATGGGATAGTATGTATTCGTTTTACGACCTCATCAATTATGCAAGCAGCAGCAGAGATGTTTGTATATGGCACGGCGGTTAAACTAAAGAAAAAGAAATAGAAGGATGTAATAGCGCTACATCCTCCGTACTAATTTTTTTAAATGTTTATCTTGTTTTCCAGCAAGTAAGCAGTTGCTGTAAAGAATATGACTGCAAGAATTATATTTAAAAATACAGCAGTATAACCTCCGGAGAGTAAATCAATATTTGCTCTACTTCCAAGCTCTATTGACATATGTTTTATTTGATTCAAAAATGGACCATAATATACCTTTTCAATGAAATAAACCAGAAAGAAAAAGATACCTGTTGACAATAAACTTGAATACCTTTTGTTTACCAGTAAAGTTTTAGTTAAGGTAAGGCTAAAATGTATCATTAAAACAAAATTAAAAAAAGCAGTTAACATAAATAAAAGGGTCGGATAAAAGTAAAAATTAATTTGAGTCTTTATCTGAACCATTTCATGATAAGGTAATTTTGAAAATAATATCGATCCAAACCCGATGCTGATAATTGTCCAGAAACTTAATTGTAAAATTAATAATACTAATTTAGAAGCTAAAATAGTTCTCCCTTTTTTAGGTATGGTGAAAGTTAGATAGCCACATTCTTCAAATAGGTCTTCTTTTAGCATATTAATTCCTTCAACAATAATAATGATAAAGATAACCAAACTGGCAAAAATAAATTTTCCTATTGATTCTCCCATAAATTCATGTTGATAGGCAGGAGAAGAGACCCGGTTTAAAAGTATAGCCCCAATTATAATCAAAGCCGCATATCTAAGCACTAACCATCTCCAGCGGCGATAGATTTCATATTTAAGTAAAGTCATCATGATTAAAAAACCTCCTGAAATAATTTATCGATAGACATCCCTCTTTTATTCCTCAATTCTTCTGCGTCTCCGGATAAGATTATTCTACCTTCAGATAAAAAAAATACATAATCCAATAATTTTTCAATATAGTAAATGAGATGTGAATTAATAAGGATTGAGGCTTCTTCATTGTAAGAATCAAGGATAGAAGTGATGATCTTTTCCCGGGAAATTGGGTCTATGCCATTTAAAGGTTCGTCCAACAAATAAACTTTAGATTTTCTGGATAAGGCCAGGGTCAGTTTTAATCTTCCCATCATCCCTTTGGAAAGACTGGTTACTTTTTCCCCTTCACCTAATTCCATAAATTTTAAACTTTCTCTGGCTCTTCCGATATCAAAATCGGTGTATAGGTCTTTAAAAAAAGCCAAAGTATCTTTTATCTTCATCCATTTGTAGAGGTAGTTAACTTCTGGCAGATAAGAGACAATAGATTTGGTGTATACTCCGGGCTTTTTATTATCTATGGTTACTTCTCCCTGGCTTGGTTTAAGTAACCCTGCTGCTATCTTAAAAAAAGTGCTTTTTCCGCCACCGTTTGGTCCTAATATGCCATAAATTTTTCCTTTTTCTATGTTTATATCAACTTTATCCAGGGCTTTTTTTTGATAAAAAGATTTGCTAAGTTGAGTGGCTTTTAATATCTGTTCCATATTTTCTCCTCCTTTTATAAGTACTCCTTGAGAGTATTAATTAATTCCTTATTGGAAAAGCCTAAGTTATTCATACCTTCTATAAAATCAAGAATTATTTTTTTTGAGATTTCTTGCATTAATGAACTTATAGTTTTTTTCTCTTCGGTTACATAAGTCCCCATGCCTCTTTTAGTAAAAGTAATTTTTTCTCTATCCAGCTCCTGATATACTCTTTGTATAGTATTTGGGTTGACTTTTAATGTTCCCGCCAGTTCCCTTACTGAAGGCATTTTCTGTCCCGTTTTTAATTTACCCACAACAATATCCCGCTTAATATTATCGATTATTTGTAAATAGATAGGAATATTGTTGTTGAATTCCATCATTAAATATTTTCCTTTAAATGTATTAGTGTACTATAAACATAATACACTAAACTATTTTTTTGTCAAGTGTTTCAAAAATATTTAAAAATATTTTCTATTGAAGGGTTGTAAAGTAAAGGATTCCCCTTATTTACAAATTTTTATACTTTTATAAAATATCTGATATTTTCCGATTAATTATATCCGACCAAAAAAATTTATTTTTTATAAAAAGAGGATTTTTAAAAATTTTGTAGAATTATAAATTAATTAAGATATATTTATTATTAGGTAAAAGGGATAAAAAATAAAAATTTTACCTGGAAAGGATGAGCGACGATTATATGATGATCTTGCCTGGGCATGGCGGATAATTAGCCCCGTAGAAGATTATATAGAAGAAACCGAGTTACTTAGTAATTTAATTATAGAACATTCCAAGATTGAGGTAAAAGCATTACTCCATCTCGGTTGTGGCGGGGGTCACAATGATTATACTTTCAAAAAACATTTTAAGGTAATGTCTGTTGATATTAGCGAAGACATGCTAAGTCTTGCTAAGAAGCTGAACCCGGAGGTGAAGTATAAGTATGGTGATATGAGAACTCTACAATTGAGAGAGAGATACGATGCAGTTGCGATTCTTGATTCTATCAATTATATAAAGACTGTGGAGGATCTCCAAAAAACATTTATCACTGCGTATGAACATTTAAAGCCAGGAGGTGTCTTCTTAACATTTGCGGAAAAAGTTACAGGACAATTTACGCAAAATATTACCATGTGCTCAACTCATTCCCAAGGTGATGTGGAGATTACATTTATCCAGAACTACTATGACCCTGACCTGACTGATTCTAGCTATGAAGCAACGTTTATCTATTTGATTCGCATTGGGGGTAAACTTGAAATTTGTACGGATCGGCATCTTTGTGGTATTTTTAAACTGAAAACTTGGACCGAACTTTTAAAGAAAACAGGGTTCGAGGTAAAGCAGGCGAAATTTATGCATCCTGCCTTTGTAGAAGGAGAATCTTATCCTATGTTGATTTGTATTAAGCCTTTATGAATAAAACTTTTTATTCAAAATAAACAGATTTTATTATATGATATATTTGCGACAAAGAACCGTCGCCTGTTATGATAAGAAAGGGTAAGTTATGGTTAAAAGATTAAATAAAATAAATAAAAAAGCAGAAGTAACTAACCAGGCATTTTGGGATGAGATAGCCCCGGTTCATTATAAATCATACGATATTGAAAAACTAAAACAGGGAAAATCATTGATTGATAAAATACAAAAAAAGGAAATGGGAGATGTAAAAAATAAATCCTTACTTCACCTTCAATGTCATATCGGTACCGATTCATTGTCCTGGGTCTTAGAGGGTGCTCAGGTGACCGGAGTAGATTTTTCCAGTGAATCTATAAAAATAGCCAATGAATTAAAAAGAAAGTTAGGCTTGGAAGCCCGGTTTATCGAATCGAATATCTATAATTTACCCGACACTCTGAAAGAGAAATTTGATATTGTCTATACTTCTCAAGGCGTACTAACCTGGTTAAAGGATATAAAAGAATGGGGGAAGATAATTTATCACTATCTGAAACCCGGTGGTATTTTTTATATAATGGAGATACATCCATTACTATTTATATTTGATAATGATAAACAGAGAGGGTTAAAAATTAATGATTCTTATTTTCCCGGGAAAAATCCGACTCTTTGGGATGATAATATTCCAGATTACTCCGATAGAAAATATATCCCCAAAAATCCGACTTATGAATGGACCTGGTCATTAGGTGAAATCCTTACCTCTTTATTAGAAGCCGGTTTGAAAATTGAATTCTTTCATGAGTATGATAGGTTATTCTATAAGGGGTTTCCTGATATGCTACAGGATGAGGAAGGATGGTGGTTTCTGCCTGAATACAAAGGGATGCTCCCCTTAACCTTTACCTTAAGAGCTAAAAAAATATAATATTCTTGAATTACCATGAGAAATAATCATTATATTTTTTTATTAAATATATTGAGAGTAAATTTTACTAATTTTGATAAGAGGATTACATAATTGAAAAGTGAAAAAAATATCTCAAAAATAGAAAAAAGAAGAGTAGTAGAAGTAATGTCTTATAATGCAAGTTGGACACATATGTATCAAGAAGAGTCAGGGAAGATTAAAAATATATTAAATGATATTATAATCGATATTTATCATATAGGAAGCACTGCTATACCTGGAATTAAAGCAAAACCTGTCATTGATATACTTGTTGAAGTAAAAGATATTGAAGCAGTTGACCAGTATAATCATAAAATGGAAGAATTAGGGTATGAAGCAATGGGTGAATATGGGATACCGAAAAGAAGATTTTTTATAAAGGGAGGAAATAAGAGGACCCACCATCTTCATATTTTTCAAGTGGAGAATGAAGAAGTTGGAAGACATATCAATTTTAAAGAATATTTAATTTCTCATCCGGATAAAGGACAGGAGTATTCAAAATTAAAAGAAAAATTATCAAATAAATATGCTTACAATGTGGAAAATTATACCAACGGTAAGAGTGATTTTATCCAAGAAATCGATAGGAAAGCAAAATTGTGGCGGGAAAAATTATGAAAGTTATAGGGATTTCTATTGTTAATAATAAACCTATTGAGGTTGAAATTAAGGGAGGTTTTATAGAGAATGTTAATTTCTTACCCCGAAATGAAAAAAATCTATCTTATATCTCCCCGGGATTTTTTGACATTAAGGTAAATGGTTATAAAGGGAGCGATTATAGCTTAAAAGATTTCTCAGAAGAACATCTAAGAAATATTATTACTAGTCTTGCTGCTTCCGGAACCACCCAGCATATCCTCACGATTATTTCCTCTCCCCGGGAAAGAATATTAAAAAATTTGGAAATAATTTCAAAAGCAATAAATACCTCGCTTGATATCAAAGAAGCTATCCCGGGAATACATATTGAAAGTCCTTTCATCTTTTCCGAAGAAGTTCCGAGAGGATGCCATGACCCGAGCTTTATTCGAGAACCAGATTTTGAAGAATTTAGGCAGTGGCAGGAAGCAGCCGAAGGTCGAATTGTAATGGTGACCATTGCCCCGGAGAGGGAAGGTTCTATGGAGTTTATTAAAAAAGTTACCCGCACAGGTGTTAAAATTGCTATCGGCCACACCGGGGCAACTCCTGAAATAATTAAGGAAGCTATAAAAGCGGGCGCCCAATTTTCCACCCACCTGGGGAATGGCAGTTATCCAATTCTTCCCAAAGTAAACAATTATATCTGGGAGCAGTTAGCTGCTGATGAATTATTTGCCGGTATTATCTGCGATGGATTCCATTTGCCTGCTTCGGCAGTAAAAAATATTTACTCGAACCAAGGGCTTAGAAAGGCTAATATTAACCAGCGATGTTGCTTTAGCAGGAGGATTAAACCCAGGTATTTATCAATGGGGGAGTATGGAAGTAGAAGTATTTAAAGATGGTCACCTTGGTCTTGCCGGTGCTAGTGTCCTTGCTGGTGCCGGCCATCTTTTAGATCGGGATATTGCTCATTTTATCAAATTCACAGGAAATAATTTAGCCGATACCATCCCTTTATGTACCATTAACCCGGAAAAAATTATGAAAATGCCTCACAACTATGGCAAACTCGAAGTGGGAGCACCTGCCAACCTCACCCTATTTCATTATCAAACTGGTGATGATAAACTGCGAATTGTCCATACTTTACGTAAGGGGAACGTTATCTTTTAAAAACTAATGAAAATCTGCCAGAGAAGCGTTTTCCCCTGTCAGTTTTCAAAAAAAATATATTAAAAAAAAGAGGATTTTCTGAACCTCACGTAGAATTTAATATATATAATTTTAAAAAATTTCCAAGGAGGATAAAAGAATGAAAAAAGAATGAAGAACATTATTTTGCATAATGGGTGTACTGATTATCTTTCTTGGTCTTACTTTTTCGGCTATAGCGGCAGAATTTAGTGCTGACCTGAAGATTAAACAGCCTGATAAGGAATACGCATTTAACTATTATACTCAGGGCAGTCTCTATCGACTGGAGAAACTGACTGGCGAGGACCGTATTTTGGTTATTGCTGACCGCAAAGCGGATATTACCTGGATGTTAAATCCGGAAGATAGAATTTACTTAGAGTTGAAAGGTATAGATGCTGCATTTTTTAACCCGGTACGTGGTTGGGAAGCAGCAAAAGAAGGCACCAGGGAAGCGCAGGTAGGCACTGAGACTATCCAGGGTTATTTATGTGAAAAATATACCTATACCCCTCCGGGGGGGGAACAGAGCCGGGGATGGAAGGATGGTACTCATCTGAATTAGAGACTTTTATGCGAATGATAGCTTATTACGGAGGAGGCTATGAGGACGGCATTTTGAGATAACTAACCTTAAAGAAGCACCTCTTGCAGCTATAGTAATAGCGATATGGTAAAATTATTATTAACTTATAATCCAAATATAGATTACCAGGATGAATACGGTAATAATGCTTTAAATCTTGCTATTGATAACATGTGGCATTATAAAGAAATGATTCCACTCTTGCTGGAAGCCGGGGCAGATCCTAATTCTAAAGCAGGTGCGGGTAGGACCGCACAGAAAAATTCCACTGTCTTAAGCAAAATGACCAGTCTGACTTTAAACAATAAAAGTGAAGAAGAATATCAGATTGTAGAAATGTTTCTTTCTCGCGGCGCAGATCCCAATATTGCCCACAAGACAGCAGGGAGTATTCCTTTAATGGCGGCCGCCTATAAAGGAGATGTGCGGTTAGTGAAATTATTTTTAGAGTATGGCGTTGACCCTAATCTAAAAGAGAAACAGGGCAGGACTGCCCTGGATATGGCAATAAAAAAACAGCAACAGCAAGTCATCGATTTATTGCAGTAAAGTAAGGACCTGTCAGAGAAATCTATCAGAAGATAAACATTTAGAAGACTTCTCGAAGGTTTTTAAAAAATTTAGTCATTTAAAAAGGCGTTGATAAAAATGAGTAAAAAGATTCTATTATTAGGGCTAATTATATTGATTACTATTTTTGTTACTGGTTGCTTTTCTGCTTTGCCTATCACAGGTCTTGCCCCAGTTGATGAGATAGATATTTTAATATTAGAGTCATTCCCTGTCCAGATAAATGTTATCGCCAGAGGAAACTTGCCTGACCCCTGTACTGAAATTTTCGAAGTTATTAAGGAAAGAGGAGATGATACCTTTTTTATTACTATTAAAACTTATCGTTATCCAGGATTTTGCATACAAGTACTTGCTCCTTTTGAAGAAATAATTCCTCTTGAGGTTTATGGCTTGCCAGCCGGCACTTACACGGTTGATGTTAACGGAGTACAAGATACCTTTGATTTAGAAGTTGATAATTTTTGATTTAGTGATGCTTCTTTAAATTAAAAATTGGTTTTTAAAAATAAAAAGAGGTGAAAATTTATGAAAAAGATATTCTGTTTGATTTTAATTTTTATAGTGTTAGCTTTCTATTTAGCCCCGGTTTCTTTGGCTGATGGTGGCTTCTTTTTCCCTTTATATAGAGATATGTATGAGCCAAATCAATTAGCCATGATTGTATTTGATGATATGGTGGAGAAGATAATTTTTCAGATAGATTATGAGGGTGATGCAGAGGATTTCGCCTGGGTTGTTCCGGTACCCGGTTATCCTGAATTGTTCTCTGTCGAAGATGATATATTTTATGAATTGCATCAATTAACTCAACCTCCCCCTCCTTCGAGTTTTGGATGTGGATGGGGAGGGGGTATACCAGTTCCTGGTTTAGAAGATGGAGACGGGGTGCATGTTTGGGAAGAAAATCAGGTAGGAATTTATTATACCACCACTTTATCAGCCACTGACCCGAATAGTTTGGTGGGATGGTTGAATGATAATGGTTATGCCTTCCCTGCAGATGGTCAAGAGATACTGGATTATTACGTACAAAAAAATTGGTTTTTTGTAGCCATGAAAATTCAACATGAAGAAACAATAAATAGTTCTGAGAATTATACCGGTGCTATTCAACCCATAGGGATCATGTTCTTTTCCGATGAAATGATTTACCCTTTAAAAATTAGTACCTTAAGTGCACCCTCCTGGGGGACGGAAGTATTAATCTATGCTTTTTCCGATGAAAGGGTTACTTTCCCCGGAGCCACAGAAGAATATAATTCTATGATAACGCCTGACCAGTTAAAAGAATATCCCATCTTGCATGGTCTAATAGATGAAACCTTTACTTTAACCAAACTGAGAAAAAATTTTAGTGCTGAAGAAATGGACGGGGATTTAATATTGCTTCCAGTTCCCAAATATATAGATTTGGCAAGTATAATAGACTTGAATTGTCCGGTAGGACAGTTTGTTTTAATTGCTGGAATTTTTATCTTTTTATTAAAGATAAAAAAGAGGAATGTTTAAAGGGAATTTAAAATAAGAAATTAAAAAAGACGAACTATCCGAAAGGATAGGAGACCTAAAAATAAGGCAGGAGGCTAAAAGATGGAAAATTTTCCTATAAAACTTGGTTTTGTTCCTACTCGTAGACTTGCTTTTGACAAAGAAGAAGCACAGAAACATAAAAATATGATTAGGGATAAGCTTCTTTCCTGGAAGATAGATCTGGTGGATATTGATTGGCTTAATGAGGATGGTATGCTTTATGATATAAAAGATGTAGAAAAAGTATATCAATATTTTTTAGAGAATAATGTTGATGCTTTATTCTTACCTCATTGTAATTTTGGTACGGAAAGCGCAGTGGCTAAGTTAGGTAAACTGATGAATAAACCTTTGTTATTATGGGGGCCTCGTGATGATGCTCCTATAGATAATGAAATACGATCTCGGGATACTCAGTGTGGGCTTTTTGCTACCAGTAAAATCTTGCGCAGATTTAGAGTTCCCTTTACTTATATAACTAACAGTTGGATAGAGGACAAGATATTTGAAAAAGGTGTCAGCAATTTTGTTCAGGCTGCCTCTGTGGTTAAAGCTTTTCGGAATATAAGAATTGGAATGATAAGTACACGCCCCGGAGAGTTCTGGTCGGTTATAACTAACGAAGGAGAATTACTGGAAAAATTTGGCATTGAAGTCGTTCCTGTTGCTCTGACCGAAATGATTGCCTCAGCCAGAGAATATAAAGATAAGAATAGCGAAGCGTTAAAAGCGGTGATTAAAGAAATCGAAGGAAAAAAGATAGATTATTCGTCAATTGGTGAAGAAAATCTAAAAAAAATAGTTGCTTTAAAATTGGCAATAAAAAAATGGGCAGAGGAGGAAAGGCTTTCTGCTGTTGCTATTCAATGTTGGATGGCTTTACCTGATGAATACGGTATAGCTCCCTGTTTTGCCAACGCTATGTTAACCGATGAAAAGATTCCGGTGGTATGTGAAACAGATATTCACGGGGCGATTACCGCAGTGATGCTTCAAGCAGCAAATATGCATAAAGAGTCGATATTCTTTGCTGACCTTACCATTAGACATCCTGAAAGAAATAATTCTGAGCTCTTATGGCATTGTGGCAATTTTCCTTATTCGCTCAAAGCAAAGGATTCACCGGCTTCGGTTAGATGGCATGGTGAAGTATTTCCTGGAATTGCTCATTGGAGATTAAAAGAAGGAGAGGTTACTGTCGCCAGATTTGACGGGGATAATGGTAAGTATTCTCTCTTAATGGGGCACGCTCATAGTGTGGAAGGCCCCCAAACCAGCGGGACATATCTATGGGTAGAAGTCAATGACTGGCCTTTATGGGAAGAGAGGTTTATTCGTGGTCCCTATATTCATCATATTGCCGGTATTTACGGAAAGTTTGCCCCGGTACTCTATGAAGCCTGTCGTTATATCCCCGAATTAAGACCGGATCCAGTAGAACCCAGTGAAGAAGAATTAAAAAGATGGTTAAGAGAATAAATATTTTAAGATACTTTAATAAGAAGGTTATATCAGGATGAAAAAAAGCAATATAGGAATTATCCAGATCCTTCCCACCAGGGTATTCAGAATTTATAGAGGCGGGTATCTTCTGGAAAAATTTAGAGGGATAAAAAATCCACAGGATTCTGATTATCCTGAAGACTGGATCTTGTCTACAGTAAAAGCCATACAACCCTATGGTATATCTGAGGAGAGTATCTCAAAGATTAAAACTATTCAAGGCATAGATGATTTAGAGGTGCTGATAAAACATTTTCCAGAAGATATCTTGGGTAAAGATTATGTTAAGAAATTTGGAAATTCCTTAAATCTTTTAATAAAACTTCTAGATTCATCTATTCGTCTCCCCTTACAAGTTCAT
Source organism: uncultured Atribacterota bacterium (assembly GCA_964441685.1). Classification (GTDB taxonomy): domain Bacteria; phylum Atribacterota; class Phoenicimicrobiia; order Phoenicimicrobiales; family Phoenicimicrobiaceae; genus Sediminicultor. Next base: position 11,015 of record CAYTVM010000005.1, read on the forward strand.
CCTGGTAAAATATTTTCCCAAAAATATTTAAATTCTGATTTTGGAAAAGCAGAAGCCTGGTATATCCTTGCCACCAGAAAGATTAGCAAGGAGAATCCTTACGTGCTTATAGGATTTAAACCCGGTATAACCAAGGATATGATGCAAAAAATGGTAGAAGAACAGGATATTAAAGGAATGCTTAGTTTTATGCATAAAGTAGAGGTAAAGCCAGGAGATGCTATCTTTGTAGCACCCGGTATCCCTCATGCTATTGGAGAAGGGGTTTTTATGGTAGAGACTCAGGAACCTACGGATTTTTCTATTTTGGTGGAAAAGAAGGTAGGTGCTAATATTTTAAAAGAAAAAGATTGTCATTTAAGTCTGGGTTGGGATAAATCATTAGATATATTTGATTATCAGGGATATTCTTTCTCTGAAGTTAATGAAAAATACCGAATGAAAAAAGAGACACTGTCTTTTATTAGAGGAGGAAAACTTTATAGATTGAATGGCGGGGAATATATGAAATCATGTTTTGAAATGATGTTAATGGAAGAGGTAAAAGATGTAGAAATATCCTTTGAAGGAAGATTTGCCTCTATAGTAATTAGCAGGGGAGAAGGAATAATTTCCACAAATGTTGGAGATTTTAAAGTAAAAGAGGGAGAGACTTATATGCTTCCTGCTTCAATAGGAGTTCACAGGTATATTGCTACTAAAGATAGTCTAAATATATTCATTTCCCTTCCTCCTATTTTCTCAACCATCTAACCAGAAATTGAAGTAATAAGTAACCTGTAATGAGTAACTGTTTTTATAATTTCAGAAATTTAATCTTATTATTCATTACTCATCACTTATTACTGTACTTTACCCGATACTTTATTTTTAAGTATATTCGACATAAATGAGCATTAAGTGCTATAATTATATTAATAGAAAGAAGATGCTCAACTGAAAATATTTTAAAAAAGAAAGGAGGTTTTCTATTTAATATTTGTAAAATATCTTTAAAATAATTTATAAATGTAATATTTAAGGAGGTATTAATAATGTTACGTAAAATGTTAACTGCTTTGGTTTTAATTTCAATGGTAGTTGTATTTTTTACTCTGCCAGTATTGGCAGAATCGCTTAGTGGTAAAGTTGAAGTGAATAGTTGGTGGACAGCTGGTGGTGAGGCAGAAGGTTTGAATGCTCTGATTAAACTATATGAGAGTAAATATCCAAATATAGAATTTATCAATGCTACTGTGGCTGGCGGTGCAGGTACCAATGCAAAAGCTGTTTTTAAAACCAGGATGCTTGGTGGAGATCCACCGGATACTTTTCAAGTTCATGCCGGGCATGAATTAATTGATACCTGGGTAATACCAGGATATATGCAGCCCTTAACCGATCTATATAAATCTGAGGGTTGGACTAATTCTATGCCCCAGGGTGTACTGGACATTGTAACATACCAGGGAGATTATTGGTCTGTTCCGGTAAATATCCATCGCTCCAATGTATTGTGGTTTAATAAAACTATATTTACTAAGTATAATATTACTCCCCCCAGTACCTTTAGCCAATTCTTTGATGTATGTGATGAATTAAAAGCAAAAGGGATAGTTCCCTTTGTTATGGGTACAAAAGATGGTTGGGAAGCAGCGCATGTCTTTGAGTCAGTCTTGCTTGGAAAACTTGGAACAAATGATTATAATGGCTTGTGGACGGGTGAAGTAAAATGGTCAGATCCCAGAGTTACTGATGCATTAGAGACATTTGCTAAAATAGCTTCTTATTTAAACACTGACCATTCTGCTCTTACCTGGGATGAAGCCGGACAGTATCTACTTAAGGATAAAGGTGCTATGATGATTATGGGAGACTGGACTAATGGCTGGTTTATGTCTGTCGGATTTGAAGATTATGGTTGGGCTCCTTCTCCTAATACTGCAGGTATCTTTTTAGCTCTTTCCGATAGTTTTGCTCTACCAAAAGGTTGTAAAAATCAGGAAAATGTTGTAGCCTGGCTTAAAGTTCTTGGTTCCAAAGAAGGACAATATAGCTTTAATAAAGCCAAAGGTTCAATCCCGGCAAGAACGGATATAGACATTAGTGATTACAATGATTATCTGAAATCTGCCGCGAAAGATTGGCAAAAGGATGCTATTTCTCCCAGTGTAGTACATGGCGCAGCAGCCAGCGAAGGTTGGACCACAGAGTATAAAGATATTATAAGCCTATTTGTTTCAAAACCTGATGTTTCCTATGCTCAGAAGGCACTTGTAACAGCTGCTGAAGAGTATCTTAAATAATAGATGAATAATAGTAGGTCTTTCAGGAGCATTTTTTAATGCTCCTGAAAGACTGAATGAATGAGAGGAGAAGTAGCCTATGCAGATAAAAGGAGATAAATGGACACCCATCTTATTTATTACCCCTTCTATAGTGGCAGTGGGTATTTTTGTTTATGGTTTTATCAGTTGGACTGGCTTCATATCTTTTACTAAATGGAACAATGTTCTTCCCGATTACACCTTGGTGGGATTTGAAAATTATCGGAAATTATTTGCCAATATGCGCTTTCAGATAGACCTTCATAACACCCTCGTCTTTACAGTTATTTTTGTTGCCTCTTGTTTGTTAATTGGCTTGTTATTGGCCGTGCTAATTGATCAGCGTATTAAGGGTGAGGGCATGTTCCGCAATCTATTCTTATTACCTATGGCAGTTTCATTTATAGTTAGCGGCGTTATCTGGCACTGGCTTTTTAACCCGGGCAGTATTCAATTGGGCAATATCGGAGTTAATCAACTATTTGAAAAGCTGGGGCTAAATTTTCTAAATTCTGGTTGGTATACTGATCCCAAAATAGGAATAATTGCTGTAGCTATCGCCGCTGTCTGGCAGTTTTCTGGCTATACCATGGCTTTATATCTTGCCGGATTAAGAGGAATACCTTTAGAATTACGAGAAGCAGCAGCAATAGATGGCGCCAGTCAATGGAAAATATTTTATTATATTACCCTCCCTTTTCTTAGACCCATTACTTTTGGGGCTATTATTATCCTTGGGCATATTTCCCTTAAGATATTTGATTTAGTTGTGGCTATGACCGGAAGTGGCCCGGCTTTTTCCTGCGATGTCCCGGCATTATTTATGTATGACACCACTTTTAGAGGAAATCATTTTGCTCAAGGAGCAAGTATCGCTATCATATTGTTATTATTAGTATCTTTATTGATTATTCCTTATCTTATAACTACATTCAGCAAAGAGGCATAGAGTGAAAATATCCCTAACTCGTCTTTTAATCTATATTATATTAGCACTATTTACCATTTTTTATATTATTCCTATGTATATAATGCTGGTAACCGGAATGAAGAGTTTTTCCGAGGTTGGACTGAGCACTATGTGGAATTTACCCAGGAGCTTAAACTTCGAAAGCTTCCGTACCGCCTGGTTAGGAAGTGCGGAAGGAGGGTTTCGTGGTCTTTCGGGAAGTTTTTTAAACAGTGTATTGTTGGTGATACCGGCTACTATAATTTCAGCACTGTTTGGTTCGTTAAATGGTTATGTTTTAGCTAAATGGCAATTCCGTGGTTCGGATTTAATTTTTACTTTGATTTTATTCGGAATGTTTATTCCTTATCAAAGTATTATTATTCCCTTAGTGCTTACTCTGCAGAGATTGCATGTTTACGGGACAATTCCCGGATTAATTTTAGTCCATATAATCTATGGAATACCCATAAGTACCTTAATCTTTCGTAATTACTATGTAACAGTTCCCACAGAGATGGTAGAAGCCTCCAAGATAGATGGAGCAAATTTTTTAGGTATATATAGATGGATAATATTTCCTTTATCTACCCCTGGTTTTGCTGTTGCCATGATCTGGCAGTTTACTTCTATCTGGAATGATTTTCTCTTCGGCTTAATTGTAACACCCAATCCATCCTCCCAACCTATCACTGTAGCATTAAATAATTTAGCGGGAAGTTATATCGTCCAGTGGAATGTTCAAATAGCCGGCGCTCTTCTTACCGCTTTGCCTCCAATATTGATTTACATATTCTTAGGAAAATTTTTCTTGAGAGGATTGTTGCAAGGTTCTTTAAAAGGTTAACCTCTATAACCGGATTGGAGCAATCTAAAAAATTTTCGAATATTTTCTCTATACTTTAAAAATCTTGAAAGTCAGCCATTTTGGAAGATGATGATTTAATGAATGCAGTAATAATATAATAGTAAAATAATAGAATAAAGCCATAGTAGGTGAAATAGATAAAGATGGATTATCTGTTAGGGATAGATATCGGAACTTCCGGAACCAAGGGAGTGCTTGTGAATAGAGAAGGTAAAATTTATGCCCGGGTAGGGAGAGAGTATTCTATAAATATACCTCAACCGGGTTGGGCAGAACAGGATCCCCAAATATGGTGGGAAGCAACTATCCAGGTCATAAGGGAAGTAATAAAAAAATCAGAGGTTAACCTCCAACAGATTAGAGGAATAGGATTATCCGGGCAGATGCATGGAGCCGTCTTTTTGGATAAGAATTTACAGCCTTTTCGTTCGGCTATCATCTGGGCAGACCAGAGGAGCAGCTCTCAATGTGAATCTATTTATCAAAAAGTTGGTAAAGAGCAATTAGCTGAGCTGACTGGGAACCCGATAGCCGCCGGGTTTATGTGCAGCACTCTTTTGTGGATGAAAGAGAATCAGCCAGAAGAATTCAGTCAAATATATAAAGTAATTTTAGCCAAAGATTATATCCGTTATAAATTAACCGGAAATTTGGGAGCAGAAGTTACCGATGCCTCCAGCACTCTGTTGTTGGATATAAAAAGAAGATGCTGGTCAGAAGAGTTAATGGACCTTCTCAGACTTCCACTTAACATTCTTCCGGAAGAAGTTCATGAATCTCAGGAGGTAGCTGGTTATCTGCTCGCAGAGGTGGCAAGAAATACCGGATTATTAGAAGGAATTCCGGTAGTCTATGGTGGAGGAGACCAATCAATGCAGGCAGTCGGTAATGGCGTAATAAGACCGGGAATTCTCTCTTCTACTATCGGTACAGGCGGGCAATTATTTATCACCGTGGATAAATTCACTTATGATCCCAAGTTAAGAATTCATACTTTTTGTCATGCTATACCTAATACCTATCATTTATTAGGTGCAATTCTTTCCGCAGGATTATCTTTAAAATGGCTGAGGGAGAATATATTACATACTCCTGGTTCTTATACTGTATTCGATGAGGAAGTGAAAAAAATTAAAGCAGGGAGTGAAGGCATAATTTTTCTTCCTTATCTTTTGGGAGAGAGATCTCCTTATATGAACCCCCAGGCTAAAGGAGTATTTTTCGGGCTCAGTCTAAAACATCACCGGGCTCATCTGATTAGAGCGGTTATGGAAGGAGTAGTTTTTGCCTTAAGAGATTGCCTGGAGGTCTTTGAAGAATTAGGGATTAAGATTGAGCAGGTCATTGCTTCCGGAGGAGGGGCAAAGAGCAAAGTCTGGAGACAAATTCAGGCCGATGTTTTTAATAAAGAGATATCCATGACTCAATCTATCGAACAAGCGGCAACGGGAACTGCCATATTAGCCGGTGTAGGAGTAGGAATATATAAAGATGTGGAAGATGGATGTATAAAAGTAGTAAAATTAAAAGAAGAAAAAATAAAACCAATTCCTGAAAATGTCGGTATTTATAGTAAACAATTCGAAGTTTATAAATCTTTATATCAAGATTTAAAAAAAAGATTTTAAGAGATTAAAAGAAAAGGTAGTATAAAATGGCGTTAAAAGAGGTTTTAAATATCGAAAGAGTAAAAGGATATTTAGATTTAATCATACGGAGGAATGCGGAAAAACAAAACCTTATCGGCTGGGTATTAGCAAAAGATATCCAGCGAAGAAAATTATTAGAAATTGGCAATAAGTATTCTCCGGCTATGACTCAGGCCATTTTACTTGAATCAGTCTGTGAACAGCTGCCAATTTTTATCGAACCGGGACAGATTTTTGTCGGAACGGAAGAGGATGCTTTTTCTGCAAGTTATGCCTTGATTAATCCCGCTTTTCGTATAGAAAGTTTTGAGGGATATAATGATGAAATGGCTTTTTATAATGATGTAAAACCGGGAAGCAAAATTGCTGATATTAAAGTAACCGAGCAAATGATCGAAGATAACCGAAAATTTTGGAGCAAACATCCCTCTGTAATAAAGTTAAGAGATATCTATAAAGAAACTGGAAACCAGACTAAAGAAGCAGTATATTTTGTGGAAAGGGTTACCGGTCATACGATACCTGGTTTTGAAGAGGTTCTGGAAGAAGGATTAGAACATAAAATTACAGAATTAAAACAACAAAAAAAGAAATTTCCTGCTAAGAGTGATTATTTTGATAGCATAATTAAGACTTTACAGGCGGCTATAACTTTAGCTGACCGTTATGGTAAATTGGCCGGGCAGAAATATAAACAGGAAAAGAACCCTACAAGGAAGAAAGAATTGCAGTTAATGGCAAAGACCTGTCATAAAATCCCTCGTCAAGGTGCAGAAAATTTATACGAAGCCTTACAATCTTATATTCTGCTCTGGCAGGTGATGAACTTAGAACAACTTCCCAATCCTTACGCTTTTTCCGTGGGGAACCTGGATAGGATAATGCAGCCCTATTACAAGAGAGCCAAGATTTCTAAAAAATTAGCTGTACAATTGATCCGCCATTTTTTAGCTTTTTTTGAAGTGGGAGATAGAGACTGGGCTATTTCTCAGAATATTATGGTAGGCGGCTCAGATGTTGAAGGCAATGATTTATCCAATAATATGACTTATATTATATTAGAAGCATATCACCAATCCAATCGGCCGCAGCCGAATTTTTCAGTAAAAATACACCCTCATACACCATTTGAATTTTATCAGGCGATATCAAAATTTATGTTTAATTTTGGACACAGTTCTCCTTCTTTTCTTAATGATGTAGTGGTGTTTTCTGCTTTAAAGAAGAAAGGTATAGCTGAAGAAGATTTACAAGAATACGCCATCGCCGGTTGTCAGGAACCGTTAATCAAAGGCAAAGAAAATGGAAATACTACGAATAGCTGGTTGAATCCGGTAAAAATTTTAGAAATTTCTTTAAATAACGGGTATTCATTAATTACCGGAGAAAAGTTAGGGCCTTCTTATAAAGAATTGGGTCTGGAAGAGAATCCTTTTATTTCTTTTACGGAAACGAAAAATATTTATTATCGCTACCTGGATTTTTTTATTGAGAAGATGGTACAGGCAGCTAATAATTGTACCGAAGCTCTTTCTTTGTTACCAGTCCCTTTTGCTTCTTTTTTTATGGGAGGAGGAGAGAGCGGAATCGATATGAGGGATTGTAATAGCGCTCCGGGGACAAAATACAATGCATCCGGCTGCTTGATTCACGGTTTAGGGACTACTGCTGATTCCTTGACCGCAATTAAATATTTCTTTGACACCAATTCTAGAATAAAATTTTCCTTAAATGATTTGATTGCTGCCTTGAAGAGAAATTTTAAAGGATTTGAAGAATTAAGAAATACTGCCCAAAAAGTTCCCAAATTTGGGAATAATATTCCTTATGCTGACAAAGAAGCAGTAAAATTAGCGAAGATAATTAGCGAAAAAATTAATCGACAAAAAAATCCTTTCGGTAAGAATTTTGCTGCAGATTGGAGCAGCCCCAGCACCAATCTACTCTACGGATACTGGACGGGCGCTACTCCTGATGGAAGAGGGGCTCGTGAAGATTTAAGTTTCGGCCTTGACCCTTCTACAGGGATGGCTGCAAGTGGTCTTTTAACCAGGATCCTTTCCCAATCAAAATTAGATTATAAAATGATGACTGGTGGCTCGGCAGTGGCGATGAGCATCAACCCGGACAATATTAGAGGAATGAATTTAAAACAGAAAACCCAATACCTTAAGGATATTATCAGCGCTATTTTTAATTATTCCGCCGAAGGCAAAGGGCAAGGATTGGGTTATGTTTATTTTAACCTATTTTCTTCTGAACAATTATTAGATGTAGCTGAACACCCCGAGAGGTATCCCTATCCGGTTATAGTACGAATTCATGGTCAATACGGTGACGCCCGGAAATTATCTCCCGATATTTTGAAAAAGGATATTATCCCTCGTTTAGATCCGGGGTCAGTTTCTTTTTAAGAAATATCTACTTTAATTCCTTTGTTTTTTATTATCTTGGCTAAAGCTATTATCTTTCGGTTAGAAGGAGGTAGGAGATGTTGCAAGGGATAGTCTTTTCCTAAAGCTCTCCATTTATAAATACCGTGCCTTCCGTATTTTAACAGCTCTACTTTGAGCCCGTTTTTCATGGGAGAAAGAAAATTGGCAATAGCTTGAAAATTTTTATCCGAATCATTATATCCCGGGATAACAGGAATTTCTATCCATAAATCTTTTCCAAGCTCATAAGTTTTTTTGATGTTATACAATACTTGTCGATTATCTTTCCCCACCAATTTCTTGTGTTTTTGTGGATTTATATGTTTTATATCACAGAAAACTAAATCCAGATAGGGGAGGGATTTAATAAATTGAAGAGACGAACCGTTGGTTTCAACTGCAGTAGGAAAATTAAAATATTTTAGACCTTTAAGAATTTCAAAATAGAAATCCCATTGGGCGGTGGGTTCTCCTCCGGAAAGAGTGACTCCATAAGCAAAATGGTCTTTGGAAAATCTTT
>CAYTVM010000006.1:0-19121 GCA_964441685.1 uncultured Atribacterota bacterium
ACAAACTAAATATGGTTATAGGTGCATTTTTTAGTGAGGTTGGAGGAGAATTGCTTAAAACTTTTTCTGATTTTGATACAGAGTCTTCTAAAATGACTCAGAAACTGTTGATAAAAAATGAGTCTTTTGAAAAAGAGTTTTTGAAAATTTGTAAAAGTATCAAAAATCACAACTACAACATTGACAGCAAGAGAGGGAATTTGGAAAATATTAAAAATTTCTTGAAAGAGAAGAGACAATTTTTGCTGAATCTTTTGGAAAATCCTAATCTGTTAGAACATGAGGCATTTACAAATTTACTTTGGGCAGTATTTCATTTAACAGAGGAGCTTACTCACAGAAGAAGCCTGAACGAATTACCAGAAACTGATTATCAGCACCTTGCAGGAGATATAAAGAGGGCATATCATCTTTTAATTATAGAGTGGTTGTACTATATGAAGCATTTAAAAACTAATTACCCCTATCTTTTTTCTCTTGCGGTTAGAACAAATCCTTTTGATACAAATGCATCGGTAGAGGTTAAATAGATAATCGCTTGTGCTAAGCAAGGCAAGCCTACCATACTCTATATAAGGTTTTTAAGAAAGTATTCTCCCACAGACTTTACAAATTTTCTCCATTTTATAAATAAATATGGTTAATATTAATTCCTCTATCATTGCTTTAGAAAAAAGCGTAGCAATCCCATCTTTTCCTTCTTTTCTTTCCGTAAAAGCGGTAATTTATCTTCTCTTTTTCATCTAATATCATTCACTAAAGACTAATACATCTCGCAACTATTTTCACAAAAGGAAGGTTTTTTAAAATAAGTACGGTATTCTAAAAATAATGCGAATTTTAAGTTGATATCCACACAGAAAAGCAAATATAATATAGAATAAAATATTGTAATCTGTATGAAGGTAGCAGGAGAGACTAAAAGCACCCAAACTTTCAGGCAAAAAGACAGATAAGAGAGCGATATTATTATTTTCTTACCCTTTCTTTTTTGGTTTTAAATAAAGATATTTTACACAAATTTAATAAAGAAAAGCATAATTTTTAGAAGTGTTTATGTCAAATTTTGAGGCTTAACCCCATTAATTAAGGTACAAAAAAACGAAGAGGATTAATAATGAAAAAATCTTTTAATAAAATAGCTCCAATAGTAAGCATTCTTGTAATTTGTATGCTGTCGATAGGTATGATAGAACCTATCCTACCACTTTACCTGGTCCATATTGGCTTTTCCTCTAAAGCGACGGGTGTGATGATTTCAATCTTATGGCTTGGAATGATTATTGGTGAGAGTTCATGGGGATATATAGCTGATAAGATAGGAATTAGAATCCCAATGATTTGGGGCACTTTAGTTAGCGGTATAATATTGCTTGGATTTTTATTAGCCAAAGGGACATATATTGCTTTTGTTGCAATATTATGCTTGGGCTTGTTTCGGTCTTCAGTCATTGGTCCAACCCGGGGGCATGTAGGAAAACATGCTCCTGCATTAAAAAAAGCCGCATTTATGGGAATAATTACAGTTGCAATCGGTAGTTCTAGAAGTCTTGGAGCTCTGTCCAGTGGATTTCTTGCCAGTAGTTTGGGGTACAGCTGGGTATTTTATATCACTATCGGGATTTATATTTTAGGTGGTTTAATAACAATTATTATACTTAGGGATTTAAAATATAACGCCCCCAAGCTTTTATCCGCAAATAAGCATTTATTTGTTAAAGATTTAAAAAATTATCACTGCCTGTTTTCTTTATGCGCAATAACCAGCTGTGAATTTTTTGGATTAGGTTTATTTATATCTTTCCTACCGCTTCTCATTACTCAAGTTGCAGGTCTTAGCGTTGCTTCCGTTGGTGTTCTTTTTACTGTGAGAGGCATAATTACTATGATATTTGGAGTTCCTATGGGAATGTTGGCTGACCGCAAAGGAAAAAAATTATTAATGATAATTGCTCTTGCAACATCAGCAATTAGCATGATAGGAATCTCTATGGCGAACAGTTTCCTATGCTTTTTAGTATCTATCATTTTATTTGAAATAAGTTTGGATACCTATAGCCCCGCGGCATTAGCCCTACTGTCGGATTCTGTACCTTCTGAACATCAGGGGTCAGCGATGGGTATGTATGGAGGCATATGCGAAAATACAGGAATTATGGCTGGGGCATTTTCGGGGGGATTTGTCTGGAATATTTTTGGACCACGAGCAACCTTTTGGCTGGGAAGCCTGGTATGTATAATAGGAGTAATCATGTGCTTGATTTTAAATATCGAAGAAATGGAACGTGTCAATAAACTTACAGAGTTTACTAAAAGAACTATTTCCTAATGATATAGGAAGAATTTTTCAAGGGGAAAGACAGAGTAAGAGAGTAATAAACTCTTTTTTGATAATACAATCCCCCAAAAAATTTTCTACGCTTATCTGAAATACCAACACACATCTTTTCTTTTTTTATATACTCAATTCTCGATACTATGGACCGTTCTTTCCCACAATTTCTATCCGAATCTTATCTTGGACTATATACCAAATACTTTATAATATATACTATACAATATTTTATCTGTTAATATTTGACAAAGATTTATCTTTATTTTATAATACTTCTTATACGAAATATTATTATGCAAAATATAAAAGAAAATTGGAGGGAATTTTTAAATGTTGAAATTCGAAAGTATTTCGCAAATCATTAGCCTGAATAGAAATTTTAATAGAACTTTGAGACATGAATTTCATAGTTTAATGCAGGATTCAGGTTTTACATTTCCCCAACTTTCTATTATTTCTATATTGGCTAAAAACGGAAAACAAAAAGTAAGCGATATTAGCGAGAAAATGGGATTATCCGATAGTACTGTTTCAGGCATTTTAGATCGCCTCGAACAGAAGGGAATCATAGAGCGTAAACGCAACAAAGATGATAGAAGAGTAGTAAAGATTTACTTGAGCAAGGGGAGTCAAGAAATATGCCAGGAATTTCATCGGAAAAGGGAAAAATATTTTGCTCGTTTGCTTAAAGAACTTTCCGAGCAGGAAATAAAGGATATTATTAAGGGTTTAGAGATTCTAAATCGTGTCGTTTGCGATAAAAAAAATACTAAAACTTGATGCTAAATGCTTAAGTACGAATAAAATAATGAAGAAATTACAATAGGAGAAAATTTATGAGAGAAATGAGTGCTAGACTGGGAAAAGAGAAGATCGGCAAACTTTTAGTCAGCCTATCTGTACCCGCATCCATGGGAATGATTGGGAATGCATTATATAATTTAGTAGATACTATTTTTGTAGGGAGAGGGGTAGGTGCAATAGCCATTGGTGCATTGACTGTATCTTTCCCTATTCAAATGATTATAATGGCTTTTGCTATCATGATAGGAATGGGTTCAGCTTCCGCTATTTCAAGAAGCCTGGGCGCCAATAATGTTGAAAGAGCAGATAATGTAACCGGAAATTCGTTCTTTTCTATTGTGGTTTTTAGTTCAATTATTGCAATATTAGGTTTAACTTTTACCGAACCTTTACTAAGATTTGTCGGAGCAACCGATACAATATTGCCATACGCCAGGGATTATATCACCATTATATTTTACGGAAGCGTATTCCGTTCTTTTGCCATGTCGACCAATAATTTGATCAGAGCAGAAGGAAATGCCAAAGTAGCCATGATTTCTATGTTCATCGGCGCAGGGTCAAATATTATTTTAGATCCAATATTTATCTTTGCATTTAAATTAGGGGTAAAAGGTGCTGCACTGGCAACCATTATTGCTCAGTTTTTTGCTTTTCTTTATGTGATACGCTATTTATATAGTGGGAAGAGTTCTTTAAGGGTAAGGTTCCATCATCTAAAACCGAGAATATCCATTATTAAGGAAATTGTTACCGTAGGTATGGCTTCATTTTTCAGGCATATCTCCGGTGGAATAGCCGGTATTATCGTCAATACCACTTTAAGTTTTTTTGGAGGAGACGTTGCTTTAATTATTGTTGGGATCCTTCAAAGAGTAACCATGTTTGTATTTATGCCGCTGTTTGGCGTTGTTCAAGGAATGCAACCTATTATCGGATTTAATTATGGTGCTAAAAAATATGAACGAGTAAAAGAGACTTTAAAAATAACTATCTTGGTTACTACAGTAATGGCAACACTTGGATGGTGTTTTATCGAATTATTCCCTTCGCTTGTGTTTAACATCTTCACATCAGAAAGTGAAGTCGTTGAAAAAGGTGCTCCCATAATAAGAATTGTTATTTCCATGATTCCCTTAATCGGTATTCAAATTGTTGCTGCTGCTCTTTTTCAATCATTAGGGAAAGCAGTTCCATCCTTGATATTATCCCTGCTTAGACAGATATTGCTTTTTATACCACTTGTCATTATTTTACCAAGAGTCTTTGGATTAGGTCTTATGGGAATTTGGATTTCTTATCCGATTGCTGATGTTCTAGCGGTTATCCTTACTGTTTTTTATTTAAGGCATGAATTAAAAAAGATGAATTTATGGTTTGACAGTAGTGTTGTAAGAGAAGAACTAGCTGAGTCCATTTAAAAAAATGATAAACGAAACGTCCCCTTTATCTTTCCTAAATGCCAGTCTTGAAAAGATAAAAGAGGCCAGCCCGTTAAAATCTGATCCTTTAATTTTTTAAAAGAGGTATGGTTAATTGCTAAATCTAATAGAGAGTGGAATTATTCAGTCGATAAAACAAATAAAAGGAAACTTAAAAGAGAGCTTTAGTGCTGCAATCCCAATTTGTTTAGGTTATTTGCCGTTAGGGTTTGCTTGTGGTGTTTTAGCACAGAAAGCAGGTTTGTCTGTTTTTGAAATAGCAGGTATGTCATTAATAGTATTTGCTGGAAGTTCTCAATTTATTGCTGTTTCGATGATAGGAGCCAATTCATCCATTGAAGCTATCATCATAGCTACTTTTGTTGTCAATTTACGACATTTTTTAATGAGTTCGGTTTTAGTAAAATTTTTAGTAAACAAGAAAAAGAAATTTTTATTCATTTATTCGCACGGAGTTACCGATGAATCATTTGCAATAAACTATCACAAATTTACAGAAGGAATATGGGACCCTCAAAAAGCAATGATAGTAAATATCGTCGCCTTTACTTGTTGGAATTTTGCTAATATTATTGGAGGTTTAACCGGCGCGATTCTCCCCATAAACAATGAAATTGCTAGCTATACACTTACAGCCATGTTTATAGGTTTATTGGTGTTAAATTTAAAAAATAAGGTTTTTGTTATTGTCGGAATAATGACTGGAGCAGCGTCTATTTACTTATCTTTAATTTTAAAAAATAGTTTTTATATAGTAATAACAGCAATTTTAGGAGCCTCGATTGGATATTTTATTGAAAACCAAATGACAAAGAAAAAAAGAGAGAAAAACAATGTTTAGTGATATGAAAATATGGATATTAATTATTGGAATGGGAATGGTAACTTATTTACCAAGAATGATGCCTTTATTAATATTTTCTAAAAAAAATCTACCTCCTTGGCTGGAATCTTGGTTGAAGTATATTCCTGTTGGCATTTTTAGTGCCCTGGTTTTCCCGGCTATATTTATAAGAAATCAAATGTTTTGTGTGACGGTAAATAATATAGAATTAATTTCTTCAATATTAGTGTTTGCTATTGCTTTTAAAACAAGATCATTAGGGCTTTCAGTTATGGTTGGAATAATTTCATATTGGGTTTTGGGAGAAGTTATTAATGTGTGAAATAATTACATTCCTCCCTTTTAACTGCTGGTAGCGATTTAATAAGGTAAATATATATTCTTAAAATATGACAAACGAAAGGTCCCCTTGTTTTGATATACCTTAATTGTTATAATGTATCGCATAGACAATTTTTATCTTAAACCTGAAATTTTAAAATCAAGGTAAATATTATGGATTTTTCAGTATTTCATAAAATCTCTGAAAATATCAATAAAGTAATCGTAGGTAAAAATACAGCGATTGAATTGATCCTGGTAGCTCTGTTGGCTGAAGGACACCTCTTACTGGAGGATGTTCCGGGTGTGGGGAAAACGCTCATGGCTAGATCTCTGGCTAGAAGCATTGGCGGTAAATTCCGTCGTATCCAATTTACCCCGGATTTACTACCCTCTGATATAACTGGCTTTAATGTCTATAACCAAAAAGAGGGGCAATTTATTTTCCAACCGGGTCCTGTTATGTCCAACATTCTTCTGGCTGATGAAATCAATCGAACCATTCCCAGAACCCAATCCAGCTTACTGGAAAGTATGCAGGAAAAGCAGGTTACCGTCGATGGTATAACCATGAATCTCCCATCTCCATTTTTTGTCATGGCAACGCAAAATCCCATTGAACTGGAGGGAACCTTTCCTCTCCCGGAAGCACAACTGGATAGATTTTTAATGCAGATTAAATTAGGTTATCCATCACATAAAGAGGAAATGGCCATATTGGAACGCTTTCAGAAAGAAGATCCTCTGGAAAAGCTTCGCGCAGTCATTACACCTGAAGAAATACTGAATCTACAAAAAGAGAGGCAAAAGATTCATGTTTCCAGGGAAATCAATCACTATATCGTGTCCCTGACAAAGGCGACCCGAAATTCTCCCCGGATACGTTATGGTGCCAGTCCAAGAGCTTCCTTACACCTGATGCAAGCTGCTCAGGCATTAGCAGCCTTACGAAATAGAGATTATGTCTTGCCGGATGATATCAAAGAGCTCTTTATCCCTATTATCGCTCATCGTATGGTCATTGAAACAAAGGAAAGATTAAAGGGGATCACACCTCAGAAGATATTAAAAGAGATATTAAACCAAACTGAGGTACCAACACAGGAATTGAATAAATGAACAATTCAGATCAAAACTATCCGTTATCATCCATTTTTACTGAAGGATTTTTCCGTTTTTTTGTATTTATTTTACTTTTTATTTCCCTACTCTACGAACAAAAGAGCCTCATTTTAATTTCTATACTGGTGCTGGCTATGTTTTATGGCTCAAAATTATGGAGCACCTTTAGTGCAAAAAATATTCATTATTCTTTTGATGCAGAAAAGAAAAAAGGGTTTCCGGGAGAAATAATTGCACTACAGGCAGTCGTTTCCAATGATAAATTTTTACCAATATGGCTAAAATTAAAAATCCCCATAGATAAAAAGCTTAATCCTTCTTTAGATTCAGACCCTGAGTGTCTCTGTGAGGAATGTAATCTGCTCTGGTATGATCGTTCTTCCTGGCAATGGAAATTGACTGCAAAGCACAGAGGTTGTTTTCAAATCGGACCACCCTTTCTGGAAACAGGGGATCTCTTTGGTTTTTTCCAGCAAAGAAGGTATCTTTCCCAATCTGTCGAGATGATTATCTATCCCAAACCTATCTCCTTAAATTTTCTCTCTTCTCCCGTCAAAGAATTATTCGGGAAACCGGGTTTAGAAAGCCCGGTTAAAGATCCTGTATATCTGGTTACCACTCATGATTATTGTCATGGGGACCCTGCCAAATATATCCATTGGAAAGCGAGCGCCCGACATGATCGTCTTCAATCAAAAGTATTTGAACCCTCTTCTCAACGAAAAACCCTTTTTGTTATTGATGTGAGCTCATTCCAAAAGAATAGACATGAAGATTTATTTGAAAAAACACTGGAAGTCATTGCAGCAATTGTTATGGAATTTGAAAAACAAGGTAGTCCATATGGTATTTTATCTAATGGAGAAATGGTAGGCAATGATAGTGCCAGTCTTTCTATTGCAACCGGGCCTGAACAACTTTCTATGGCAATGGAATTACTAGCTAGACTTCAGATGAAAACAGCGGTATCAATAGAGAAAATACTATTTAAAGAGAATATAATACCGGGAGGAACCGGTTGCATCTATTCTTCCTGCACTCTAAATAAAAAAAACATTCAGATTACACAATTTTTAAAACAACAGCATATAGCTGTATATTTTATGACCGCAAAGGTTCCCCGTCATATCATTGATTATCATATTAACTTCTTTTTATTAGATGAAATTCATGGAGGGATTCTTGATTCTAAGCAAAATCGCACTTTAAATGAATAATTTGAGGGCATTGTCATGACAGAAGGTTCAAATAGCAAAAGCACATTATTATTAATCTCTGCTGGTATGATGGAGATAACCTGGCTATATGCACTATCCTGTATTTTGTTTTTAATGTTAGAGTCTCCTCTTATCCCCTTGTGGGCAGTGATTCTTTCCTTTTTTACGCCAATACTCATTGCATCTATTTTAAAGGGAAGAGGAAGAAGGATTATTGAGCATATTATTCTGCATATTTCCTTCTGTTTTATGATTCTCCTCTATACTTTCTATATCTACGGAAATTGCCAAGGGTCTTTTTTCAATTTCAAATGGCTGAAAATGCTTTTACATCAGCAATATGGATCAGTTGGTGGAGTTTCCTATCTATTCATTCTTTTTTGGCTTTTATTTTTATGGATAAATGGATATAAATTAGTGAACCGTTCAAATGACTACTTTATAATCGCTTCCCACTTCGACCTGGGTATAGTAATGCTCGTTTTTACCTTTATTATTTTAGGAAGCATACATTTATCCTTGCCTTTTGCAGGTCTTTTAATCCTCTATTATTTTCTTTTTAGTATGTTTTCCATTTCTCTTGCCAAAAATTTAAGAAGCTCAAAAACAAGTTATCCTAACCAATTCAGTGGTACGGGTATGGTTTTAACTTTTATTCTGGCGGTATTGCTTTTTGGCAGCTGGATAGTATTATTCTTTCTGCCTCAACTATCCTTAGCAGCTCAGGTAGGTTCTCATGTTTTAAAAATAGTATCCAAACCATTGCTAAACTTCCTGCTTAAAATTATTTTATTCCTCTTTTCCGGCTATGGAAATCGTGCTGTTAATGTAAGCTCAATTTCTTCGGGTAATCCCGGTATCCCCTTGATAGAAAGTTCTGAATCAACCTGGTGGACTCAACTATTGAAATGGATGATTACCTGGGGAGGGCTAATTCTTTTGAGTTTACTTGCCATTATATCAATCTGTTGGTTAATATGGTCACTCTGGAAATGGTTTTCTACAAAAACTGAGGTAGACACTAAGAGAAAAGGATTTTTTGAGGAATTGCTCCTTTGGTTTCTACATCTATTTTTTCTTGCTAAAAAGGTATTGGGCAGAATAGTTTGCCTCTTGAAAAACATCCGGAGAAAACAGGAAAATATATCTGTCCTTTTTCAAAAACTTTGCCGCTGGGGTCGTTCCAGTGGCATTCCCAGGGAAAGCTCAAAAACTCCCCAGGAATATGGCAGATACCTGACTCATTTCTTTCCTGATAACCAGCCTGATATTCAGCTAATTATAAAAAGCTTTAATCAGGAAATCTACGGGAAGAAATCCATTCAAGCGGAACAGCTAAGAAAGGCAAAAAAAGCCTGGCAGCGCTTGTCCCACCCTTCAAAATGGCCTTTACGCCTTTGGATTAAAATATTCTATTCCAGGAAATTTAGATCGCCAGAAACCACTATCCCCATATAAAAAAAATTAAGACAGACCGCTTTTCATATTTAACGTACAGGTAAGAAAGAATTTCCCTCGGGTTTAAAAAAATTATTTTCTATCCGATTATCGGTTATTAGTAACTATAAAAAAAAGGAGGTTTATGTTATGCCTATTTTACAAGTAGAAATACTAAAAGGAAGAACTGTAGAACAAAAGCGAGAAATGGTGAGGAAAGTCACCGATGCGATTACAGAAACTTTGAATTGCCCTAAAAAAGCAGTATCTATTATTATCAGGGAAATGGAATGGGAAAATTATGCTAAAGCAGGCATTCTAAAAGTAGACAGTAAATAATTAGAGTGTCGTCCTTATGACATTGACACTTTCCGGGAGCATGTGGTGGCTTACATCATTGGCGTACGCGATGATTTTGCCGAAGGAGGAATAAGAAGTCAAATGACAAGCTCAAGCAGGTCTGAGATGTCTTTCATTAAGGAGATAAATAAAATATTGGGACAGAATATCCGTGAATGGGGCATGTACATCGCCTTGTTACTTATCATGGCGTTCTTTACCATCACGACGAAAGGTTATTTTCCTTTCATCGAGAAACATCGGTAATCTGATAAATCAGACGGGCTATATAGCAGTATTGGCTGTTGATATGACGTGTGTTAACCAACCATCTAATTTTAATCTTACTTCACTACGAGCACACTACAATTTTTCACTTCATGAATTACGGCATTACTTACACTTCCAAGGAATAAATTTTGCATACCGCTTACTCCTCTGCTGCCAATAACAATCATGTCGAATCCTTCCTCGTGAGCTACTTTTACAATAGTATTTGCGGGATGCCCTTCCTTTAAAATTGTACGTGCCTTTATGTTCTTCCCTTTAAAAAATTTTAAGGCTTTTGATAACATCTTTTTTCTTTCCTCTTGATGCTCTTTTGTCAACCTTCTAATACTTTCCATTTGTTCAGTACTAAATGATATTAAAGGTACAAATATTTCATACACATGAATTATGGCTACTTCATCAGCGCTACATCCTTTGGCGATTATAGAAGCTTTTTCCAGGGCTTTTTGACTGTACTCCGACCCATCCACACACACTAATATTTTCATATAAACCTCCTGTATTTTATGACTTTTTGATAGTCAGGATATTCTAATATTAAATTTATTTGTATTGCTTTCAAGTGGTGTTTAGACTTTCTACCCTTTCCTATATAAAATTATACTATTTATAAGGGTACAGGTAAAGCGTATTTTTGCTTACCGTTAAAAAATCTCTGATAATAAAATACAGTTTCTAAAGAAAAGTTTACGGGTTGATTTTCAATAAGGTAAATATTATACTTAAAATGTGAAAGAGATCCGTTTCCTGCCACATTATAGAGGCGCCTGATAATTTCGATGAAACGAAAGAGATAAGGGAAAAAGCTAGAACAAATCAGCCTAAGAAGAAAGTTGATAAATAGGTATCTGCCCCTATTTTATTTCAAGAGGTGATTATGTGACGTTAAAACTTAATCAAAAAAACATGACCGATATAGAAATTATAGACCTTACTCCAGAAAATATTGCTGATTACGGTGTTTGTGGTTATAAAGATGCGAAGAAACACTTAGAACTAAGAAGAAAAATAGATTGGTTTACAGAGTATTATCCGAAAGGATTAAGGATAAAAATAATTTTTTCGAAAAAAGGCGGTTATCAAGGCATGCTTGAGTATATTCCAGGAAAGTATGCACACCGTCCTGTAGAGGCAGAAGATTACATGTTTATTCATTGTATTTTTGTTGGATTTAAAAATGAATTTAAAGGAAAAGGCTATGCTTCTTCTTTGATTGATGAGTGTATTAAGGATGCAGAAAAAGCAAATATGCAAGGAGTTGCCGTAGTCACAAGAAAAGGTCCATTTATGGCAAAAAAAGATATTTTTCTTAAAAAAAGTTTTACATTGGTTGACGAGGTTAAACCTGATTTTGAATTGTTAGTCTTAAAATTTAGCCAAAAAGCAGTAAATCCAAAATTTAAAAATATGTCGTTAGAGAAATATACAAAAGGTTTAACAATAATCCGTTCAGCCCAATGTCCATATTCAGTAAAAAATGTAGATGCAATTTTAGAAAATGCAAAGAATAAATTAAACATGAAAGTTAATTTAATCGAGTTGAAAGATTCAAATACTGCTCAACTTACACCTTGTGCTTTTGGAACGTTTTGCATCATTTTTAATGGTGAAGTTATTAGTCATCATCCAATTAGCAATACACGGTTTACAAATATTATGAAAAATAAGATGAAATAACTATCTCGCAAAATTCACCCTTAGTCCCTCTTTTGCTTAGCAAAAAAATCGAAAAAGGAATGGGGTCTATAATTAAAAAAACATTCTATAACTATGACATAATCTAAAAACATTAGGATAGTCAGATTACTTTCCTTATGCAAAAATAGAATACCTAGACCGAGGGATATTTATAATTTGCTAGACTTATATAAAGATAAAAAGATAAAATCATTCAATAAAAAAAGAATATATTTGTCTTGCTTTCTTAAAGAAAATACCAGATTTTCAAAGTCAATTGAAATCAGTGTGTACCAGTGAATAAATCTGAATCTTAATAAATACTTTTTCCTGGTCATCTTTCAGGTATTACTTTTTTATCTATTGGATCCCTAAAAAGCTATAGTTCTAGAATAAAATAATGGGTTCGATCGATAAAAGCCCTAGCATTTCTGACTTGTGGATAAGAATTGGTATCCATGCCAAAAAAGAGATATCTTGCAGATTCAAGGTAATCAAGAGATAATTCAAAGATTATTGATTTTTCATGCTCAACAATATTCATCATTGACTTTTTATCATGATAAGAAATATCATGCCTTTCAAAACGATCATCAAAGAAAATATTTAAGCGTAGAAAATAGTTATAATTTTTATTTATTCTGCCATTAGTATTTAGTGTGAAATTTAAATAATTTTTATCTCTACGAATTGTAACACTTTTTATATTAGCTGAAGTATTTCTATAATGTGAAGAAACGTCAATAGAAGAATCGTCAAATTCATAATTCTTAAAATCATCAAATTTTAATTTTATAGGTTGACCAAAGACTTCATTTTTTCTTATAAAAGATACAAGTAAATTTTCCATTAAAAGAAATTGGCTATTATAATTTCTGATTGCCTTTTCTTTTAATAACATCTCATTATGATTGATGGGATATTCTTGATATGTAGAATTATATCTCTTCATTTCCATTGTTGGAGTTAATTTGTTATCTTTTTTATAACCCTTTGAATTTGGATATTTTTGAAAATGAATAGGATAAGTATATATTTCTGGACAGAAATTATTATTTTTAGTCATGATATCCAAAATGGCAATTATTGCAAAACAATATGTTGGCCAATGATCATTATGAATATCTATTGTATCCACGATAAATATTTTTGTGGGACGAATCAATTTTATAATTTGTTGCAATTGAAGATTGATATTTTTTCCTTTAAATGGAGTATTTGGTAGAAATGAATTTTCATAAAAAGTATAGGTTTTACTAGTAATTTGTGATTTAAAGGTCTCTTCCCAATGAGCAAGCCATAAAAAATCTAAACCGCCATCAGGAAATCCTAATACGAACACATTATCCTTTTTTATGCCAAGTATTTCAAGAGATTGAATTAATTCATTAATCCTATTCTCTCCATATTTAATAAAATCATTGAAGTTTGGAGTAATGGTCTTTTTTTTCAAATATATATCAAAAGTAAAACCTTCCCCAGCAGTTAAAGCTACTACATACACTTGGTCACCTTGTTTTACAAATCTTGCAATATGCCCACCAGTGCTAAGTACTTCATCATCAGGATGTGGTGTAATAATCAATACTGAATTGCCAGCAGAAGTGTTTTGATTGAAAAATTGAAAAAATAGAAGGGCTATCAATAATATCCTAAAAAGTCTAAAATGTAAAACTAATTTGGGAAAACCCCCTATCATTAAAGAAATATCCTCCTTCAAAATTTATATCTTTCTTTAATTGATATTTAATCCCAATGCCATGGTTCAATTTACGATAATTAAAATCGTATCCTAAACTGTAATATAAATCCAAATTATGGTAAGACTTTTTAGCTTCAAATTTTAATAATGGAGATGATTCTTCCCATTCTTTTATTCTTTGGTCTGATATATACGCTAGCTGAATAAAAGTTGATGGATTAATTTTGTAATCTATACTTGTAAAATAACGGAAAAAAGACTCCCCCCAATATTTATTTCCTTGAAAATACCAATCTCCAGGTTCAATATAAGCCAAGTTATTTTTTAATTTCAATCTTTCATTTAAAAAGCTAAGCTGCCAACTTAACTCTAACCATTTATACTCAGGATACTTTAATACAATAACTGGTAATTGATTAATATATTCAATATAAAAGGGCAAAGGGACATGATAGTTTCCATTGAAATAACTTATACTAAAAATATTTTCATTCTTTTTATATTCAAAACCGTACATATAATTAACATTCTTTGGATTTTCTTTTTGATAAGCAATGTCTTCTTCGTTTAACGATATATTCAAAAAATCGTGGAAATAACTATCCCATAAAATAGAATTACCAAATGTATAGAGTGATGGGACTGAAAAATATATTTCAGCAGACAAATTTTCATCGAAAAAATGTTTTAAATTAATGCCACTAAATCCAATTTCATGACAAAAATGATTCTCTAAAGGACTGGAATATAAATTAAAAAATCTATTAAAATTTTCGATCTTTGGGATATTGATTATACCTGCTTCTAAATCTAAATGATAATTTAAAATATATAAACCTATAAATGCTTCTCTAGGAATTAAAAATAATGGTTCCTCTTCTTTTTTAGCAAAATTTATAAAGCCATTTGTCTCATAGTATAGATAATCTGTCCACTCTTTGTAATAATCATAGTCCACCATGAACTGACTATCGATTTCTCCTTTGTCATTAGTATTTAAATAATAATAAAATTCTCCGGTTAAATGATCATAATAAGCATCTGGTATTTGTTTCTTAAAGGAAAAATAATTTATATCGATATGGTTATTAATAAAATCTTTATAATAATTATTAATTTCTTGAAAAAGTACAGGGGAATAAGATGTATAGAGGTTTTCTTTAGAAAAACAAGTATTGTAAATCATGAAAAAAAGTATAAGGGCGAAAAATAATAATTTAATTTTTTTATACATAATTTAGTTATGTTGAGTTCATTTCCTCAGAAAAGATATTTAGATCTTAGCTATTTCGAATCGTTGAAAACTATCTTCAAGTTGATTATTACATCTTCTAAGGGAGTTTAAAGCAGCTTATAATTATAAAATAACACCTGCTAATAGCATAATCCAATCAATCTGGATAGTCAAATTACTTTTGTGCATTGTTCAGGACATACTATACAATTTTTAAACTATAGTTATTCTCAGTATATCAGAAAAGTATTAAAATTATCAGAAATAGATACTGAGAAGATAGAATGGGAGGTTCTATGATGACTGGATACCATACCACTCTGAAAGCGGAAAAGATAAATGACCAAGTTTTAAGAAAGATTAATTCGGAAGCGGCCAGATTAGCAGTTTTTATAGGTAAAAATAATAAGGCTTTAAAAAGCATTAAATATAATGCTTTCAAAAAGGTATTTCCCCTCTGCCTTTACATATTTTCTCCATTTTTCATTCCCACGAAACTTGTCCTCGACCTGATCGGAGAGTGGGAATCCATCCCTTTCTTTTCTGTCTAAAAACTAAAAACCAAAAACTTTCCTTTCAAAAAGAAGAATTTTTTAAAATCTATATCGTACTAATATTAAGATGTAGAAAAATTGAAAAATACCAACTCTTTTAACCGCGGGTGGAGATTCAATAAGCTAAATATATATTCTTAAAATATGGCAAACGGAATGTCCCTTGTCTTAACCCGTACAGGGAAATTTCCGAAATTATTTTCTACTAAAACATCTCACGTTATTGAACCTCTAACTAATTATTTCTTAATCAAAGTTATCTAAATATATTAAATAATAATAATATATAATAATATAAAATATATTATGTTAAATAACATTGCAATATGTATTATAATATGCTATTATGTTAAAAAGCAGGATTTTACAAATCTAACCAAATAGGAGTTTTAAAATTATGCCAATAAAAGTGGAAGAAAAGAAACTGTATTCAGTAGAAGATCTAGATAAAATATTACCTATTACTCCCTTTACTATCCGTGCATATTTTAGAAAAGGTAGAATTAAAGGTTATAAGATAGGCAAAAACTGGTATGTGACTAAAGAGAATTTAGATGCATTTTTAAATGGCGAAGAAACAAACAATTGAAGAAAGATCGAAAAATGAAATATCAAGATGCTTTTGGTTGTGAAAATTATTCTATCTGAAAGGAGGGAAGGAACATGTCTTTAATTTCATTATTGGTTGTTTTAATTGCTGTTGGGGTCATTCTGTGGTTAATTAATACCTATATACCAATGGATGCCAAAATCAAGAAGATTTTAAATGTCGTTGTAGTTATTGTAGTCATTCTTTGGTTATTACAAGCCTTTGGAATATTAGGTAACCTTAGAATTTAGTCCTTGTATTTCTCAGATTGAGAAAAGTAAAACAAGCAACCAGATAAAGAAGGTGTCTCTAAAAATATTTTTGTTTTAATAAGTTATTTTAACTTAAAGAAAGATTTTGAAATAAATATAGTATAACAAACAAAGATAATTTGAAATTAATATTTACATAAGGAAAATATAATAAAATAAATAAGAGGTAACAAAAAATGAATATAAGTTATTTTAATAAAAAATTAATGAACAGATGGTTGTTGATTCTCCCCATTTTGTTGCTTGTATGTTTCTCCTTCAGTATTTCTGTTTACGCTCAAAGTGCCGGACAAACAGAGTTTAAAAAAAACATTCAACTGATTAACCCTCATCCCGCATTTTCATTAAGGCTGCAATTAGGATTAGAGAGAGGGGATAGCACCAGTTATGTCCCGGGAGAAAGAATGGTTTTATCTTTTGAATCCACCAAAGATGCCTATGTCACCATCTATCAGTATGATTCGGAAGGAAGAGTAAAAATTATCTTTCCCAACCAATCAAATCCTCATAACTTTGTTCGAGGGGAACAGTTGTACCAGGTTGAGGGCATGATCCTCCCCTTGGACAGTGGATTCGGACCAGGCTATATTCAGGGATTTGCCACAGCTAGGCCTTTGTTGATGGTGAGGGATAATAGATATCCAGATATTCTGGCGCAAGAATTTCCGGTTGTCAGTTTTAAATTGGGGGACTTCACCATTAGTTTACGCAACTTACTTCAGCAACAACCCCCCGAAAACTGGGTTTCTAGTAATATCTTGGAATATCAGGTGGTACGCCCGCACTATGTTTCTGAGAGAGTGGGTAGAGTCATGGCCATTTCTTTTCCTCGAGGAGCCGAAGTTTACCTGGATCATGAGTATCAGGGAGTATCTCCCAAGCGGATTGAAGATATTCAAACCGGCCAACACCTGCTTGAATTTGTAATGCCCGGTTATGAAATATGGAGTAAAACCATTACCGTATCCAGTAATAACACAACCCAGGTGGAAGCCCATCTTGTTCCAGTGGAAGAAGTTTACGGGGAAATCTCCTTGACCTGTGACATGCCTAATGCCTCTGTCTTTGTTGATGGGATAGAAATCGGTAAAACAACCCCACCGAAAGGCACCTTTATTATCAGTAACATTGAAGAGGGGTATCATGAATTGACGGTGATGAAACCCGGAAGTAAAGAGTACCGAACCTGGACTCAAACAGTCAAAGTATTTGGTGGCGAAACCTTGCCTATCTATGTTTCTCTTTCTAAATCAAACTATTAAATAGTGCAACAAGTTTGCTGAAAACTTGTTCTATGGTTTTTAAAAAAGTTATAAAATATAAAACGAAAAGGAGATTTTAAAAATGAAAAAGTGTACACTTATGCTCATCTTGGTGATGGTTTTTACTCTGTTTATCACCGGCTTTGTCCAGGCACAATTAACGAATGAGGAAGTTAAAATAGATAAATGCATGGCTGTATTAGTAGAAATGGCTTCCCGTAAAGATCAGGCTGGGGCATTTAGCCAGCTCTTAAGCAGGGCAGAAGGAATCGTCATCTACCCCAGATTAGTCAACATAGGATTAGGTTGGGGTGCCATGTTTGGGGATGGTATCGTTCTTCGGAAGGATATGATCACCCAGGAGTGGTATGGCCCGGCATTTATAGAGCTTAAAACCGCTTCGGTTGGCCTGCAGATTGGTATTCAGGAAGTGTCCCTGGTATTAGTGGTTATGGATGATAAAGGTATGGCGGCTTTTAAGAGTACTGATTTGGAGATCGGAGCTGATTTTAGTATTGCACCCGGACCATTGGGTGATTCCTTACAAACTGATATTGATTTCAATGATTCCATCTATACTTACTCTTACAGCAAGGGTCTCTATGCCGGTTTTACCCTTAAAGGTTCAATGATTCATGCCGATGTAAAAGCCAACAGGAAATTTTACGGAGAAAGCATTACCTGCGAAACTATTTTGAATAATAAAAAAGTGAACAACGAATCTGCTTCTAAGCTGGTGCAGTCGATCGAGCAGATTAGCCAGTAAGCTAAATCATCTATCTAATAAAAGAAAGGAGAAAATAAATGAAAACAAACACAGTGTTAGCCATCATCCTCATTATCGTGGGGATCGTGGCCTTTGCCTATCAAGGCATAACCTATACCTCCAGAGAGAAAGTCGTTGACCTTGGTCCGGTTCAGGTAACTACTGAAAAGACAAGCACGTTTCCCTTACCACCCATCGTGGGAGGTATTGCCCTCGTAGGTGGTATCGTGTTGCTATTGGTGGGAGGCAAAAAGACCTGATGACAAGCAAAGCACCAGTGGTCTTAATAAGTGCCAGATTTGAAAGAAGACATATAACTATTTCTAAAATAGTTCATACTATTTTAAGGAGGAATTTATAAATGAAATTGAAATTGAATAAGACAATATATTATACAATAATGCTATTACTGCTCTTTACCGTTTCCCAAATTTTTATTCTCAGTGGCCTTGCCCAACAACTGCAGATTTCCAGTAATACACCACCCCAGGCAGTGGACTACCTGCAAAGGGCAGTGAATAAGATGCAAGAGGCCCTGGATACCTATCAGGGTGCCAATTATCCCGGCAGAAAACTGTGGACTGAAGCCATTGATTATGCCCAAAAAGCCCTTTACATTGATCCGGAATTTATTGAAGCCCATTATTACCTGGCACTGATGTATCAGCATACCAACTGGTATTACCGGGAAGCGGAACAATGGAAAAAATACCTGGATCTAATCAAGGGAACAGATTTGACCTCTACCTCTCTCCAAGTCCAACAGAATTTAGCCCATGCCTATTATCGTTTGGGTTCTAATGCCTATCAGAAAGGTGATTATGAACAGTCTCTCACCTACTTCTTGAACTCGATTAAAGAGTATCCTGAATTAATTGATTCCAATTATTGGGCTGCCCGGGTCTTTTATGAA
>CAYTVM010000007.1:0-17090 GCA_964441685.1 uncultured Atribacterota bacterium
TTGCCACCAGTTGCTCGACGGATAATATCAATCCCCATATTCTTGCAAGCATTTATATCTATCTCTTTCTTCAAATCCTGAAAATAGCCTAAAGATACAGCCGGTGGAGACCATTGATAAAATCTAATGGTAGGAGAAACTAAACCCTCCCGGTGAGCTATCATTATTGCTTCATCAATCGCCATATTCATAAAACCAGTATGATAACTATCTTTTATTAATCGCCATTCCATCAATTTTATCCTTTCTGTCTAATTAAAATAAAATTAAGGGTATAGTACGAGATGGACCAATTCAATATTTTCTTCACGATATACGATATACTAATTAGGTTTTCAATAAAATAAGGCTAGTGAAAATTATCATTCTTACTAGCCTTATTTTTTACTTGTACACTTCTTATAATAAATAAGTTGCTGGGACTTCATAAACCCATCATTCGTTCAAAATCTTCTTGATCTTGACTGTAATCTGTAAGGAAATTATTTGGATTTGGCACTCACGGTTTTAAATCTATTTATTGCCTTCATCCCTTCATTGATAACAAATCCAGCAAGTACTAATAGTACCAGTGACATAATGCCTAACAAATAATTTTCCTTTGCAAAATTCTGGAATACCATGAGAATTAATGCTGCTATTGTTACTATAATCATAAAAATCATTGGATACAAGGTCGCGGTATATTTTTTACCCATATGAGCCAACCAGGCAGTTGTCCCTAATAAAGCTAAACCTGCCAGAAGTTGATTGGATGCTCCAAATATTGGCCAGATAGAACTCCAGGTACCACTTAAGGCAAGTGCCCCACCAAATATTACCGTAATGATAGTAGCTATATATCTATTGGAGAGAACCGGTGCACAATCAGCAGTGAGTTCTTCCAGGGCATATCTACCTAACCTACAAGCGGTATCCAAAGAAGTAAGCAAGAAGGCAGATACGGTTAAAGCCCCAAAGGCTATTCCCGTTTGCTCTGGCAATCCTAGATTAGCTAAAAAGTTCCCCATTCCATGGGCGAAGACACCAACCGGGCCACCCCAATTAGCCAATCCGTCAGCTAATCCTGCTGTGGTTAACATGGCAGCCGTACCTAAAGCAACAGTCGCCAAAAGACCTTCTAATAACATTGCTCCGTAACCGATAACTTTAGCATCTGATTCTTTATTTAATTGTTTTGAAGTTGTTCCTGATGCGCAAAGGGAATGAAAACCCGAGATTGCTCCACAAGCAATGATTACAAAGAGCATGGGGAACAGGTAACCTACCGGTTGTTTAAAAGAAGTAAAAGCAGGGAGTAGTAATTTTGGAGCCCCGAAAAGTATACCTATTGCCGCTCCGCCCAAAGCAGTATAAAGCAAGAATGAAGATAAGTAATCTCTCGGCTGCAATAAAGTCCATACTGGTAAAGACGAAGCGAAAAAGATGTATACCAGTAAGACGTAGATCCAAACCCTGGCACTCAAAACTAAAGGTGCTCTAAAGCCTATCCAGATAGATAAAAATAATAAAATTACCCCTATTATAGTAACGAGACCAAGGGATGCACCTTTACGGTAAAGTGCATAACCCATTCCTACAGCAATAATTAAAAATAGAACGGATGCAGTTGCGACAGCAGGATTGGCTGCAAAAGTATTCGCTACTAAGATGGCAAAAACAGCTACTACTAAAACCAGAGCCAACCAGCAAAAAATTAGGAATAATGTTTTTGCACTTCTACCAACATTTTTATCAACGACTTCTCCCAATGTTTTACCCTCATGTCTTACCGAGGAAATAAGAGACATAAAGTCATGCACTCCACCAATAAAGATGCTTCCTAAAACAATCCACAAAAAACAGGGAAGCCATCCAAAGACTGAAGCTTGTATTGGACCTAAAATAGGCCCTCCTCCAGCGATAGATGCAAAATGATGTCCCATTAGTACCGGTGCTTTTGCCGGAACATAATCTACTCCATCAGTCATAGTATGGGCTGGGGTCTTTTTGCTGTCATCCAGTCCAACAAGTTTGGCTAAATAGCCTCCGTAAGTTTGAAGTGCAATTATAAAAGCTACTAAAGCTACTAAAACTAAAACTAAAAGACTCATCTGTAATAACCTCCATTTTCTTAAAATAAAAGAATATTTATAAAATAAAGTAATACATTAAATTTCTTTGTCCCAGCAACTTATAACTATACATAAATAAGTTAATATTTTTAAGCTCTATCACCTCCCTGTCCGGATTCAGATTTAATCTTATAGGCGGAAAGTACTTCTTCCCCCTTTTGATTAGAATATAACTTTTCTTTCTTTAAATCAACTAAAATAAGTCTTATATCACACCATCCCTTGATACCCAATAAGAAAGATTTGGAAAATTTAAACTTTTTAGTAAAGCTGACTGCTTCTTCGGAAAAACCAGAAGCAGAAACCAATACACCATTGATAACAGTAGACATAATATTTACCGAAGGAGTAAATGCTTTATTAACTAAAGATTTCAGATATTTAGTAAATTCTTCTACTTCATTTTTACTTACCAATTTTTTTTCTGCCTTAACTATCGCATATTCCTTGGTATAATGCTGGTCTATCTTTATATTTTTTGTAAAAACTTGACGAAAATGTTCGGTAGAAGATAGGGCAAAAATATCTGCTTTTAATCCGGATACCTCTTTTTCTCTCTCTAATTCATAATAATATTTATAACGTTCCTCTAAATCTCTTAAATATGTCTCCAATTTATCCGTTATATTTTCTTCCACTTCTAACTTCCCTATCTTATCTAATTATAATTTTAATTCTGTTTATCATTATATCATTCGACAAATTTTTTGAAAACCCTCTTTTTTTTAGAAAATATTTTTAAATTTTTTTACAAAAAGCAGCATAAAATATTTTTAAGCTTTTTGGGGAATAATCATTAATACTTATGTTATAATAAGTTACAATATTAAAATATCATTTTCGATTAATTGATTTTTATTTCCTGTACAAATTTTTAAGGAGGTATTAAAATGAGTCCTGGTTTTTTGAAAAAATTGTTTGGAAAAAGAGAAGAAGATTCCTCGGGATTTCTTTGGATTTATAGCCAGTGTGACCAATGTGGAGAAAAATATAGAACCCTTATCAGGAAATACAATGATCTTACCCCCACATATAAAGATGAAGGACCAGCTTATATATTAAAAAAAGAATTAATCGGAGCTTCTTGTCCCAATCGAATTAATTTGCATTTGGAATTCGATAGAAATTACCAAAAGATATCGGAAGAAATTACTGGCGGTCATTTTATTTCTAAAGAAGAATATCAATCCTAAATTTCAACAAATATTTTAAACAAATTAAAGGATGATTAAAAAATTATTTTGTATAAAATATATAAAAGTATTTAAAGAGGAAAATAAAATGGAAAAAGTAGAATTTTTAAGTAGAGCCAAAGAACATCTCTTTATGACTGGAATTAATGATAGTGCTACCAAGTTGTGTTTTGCTAATATGGCTTATGGAATCGCTAAAATTCAGTTTCTCCAGGAAAAGCTCGGTTTAAACCCTGATGCTACTTTTATATCTACTCCTGATGCCACTATTACTAGAAATGTAGAAAGGTGGAAGAATGGTTTTAGTTATGGTGGAAAAATTGAATGGGGAGATGGGACTTTAGAATTAATAATATTAGATGTTTTACCCAATGCCTGTGGCATGCTGGTAGGTGGTTTAGAAAAACTTCCTGAGATAGAAGCCTTAATTGATAAAGTAACTAAACTTTCCGTAAAAACTTCTAATATAAAAGTTGAAGGGATAAGAGTTATCTGGGATTTTGGTAAGGGAAATCATTTTATAGATGTATTTAAGGTGAGGAATATCGCCGGAATTGAAGATTTTCCACCTTATATGTTTATTGTTCATGGTGCAGGAGATGAGTTAAGGGACGATAATCAAAAGGGTTATGGCCTGTACTATTATCGGAGTAAAAAATTAGAGGAAATTGCCGAAATAATAGAAACCCCATTTGGTAAAATTAGGTTTCTCTCTGGTAAGAAAGCCACCAACTATTACGAACAGTATAAATTTGTTGAAGATTTTTCCAAAAAGAGAAGAATTGAATTTGCCAAGAGATTATTTGGAGCTTTTAAAATAATCTCCAATGAAACTCATCAGGGGTTGGCCGATATAAATACTATGCTCTTGGGCTGTCATAGTATCAAAGATAATAAGATTTTACCCATTGCCTTACGGGGAGATTTACCGGCATATCTGGTATATGGCAAACCTTCTTTTAGTAAAGAGCAAATTGAAAATTTAGGTTTTGGAAAAAGAGCTAAAAAACTAGGACTAACAAAAAAGCTAAAAAACGCCAATGTAGTCCCTCATGGTGGTGGTTATCATTTCCCAGATTTATTGAATGTATTAAGTGTGGTTGATACTAATGGAGAGAGATATTTCTTAATGGATTTAAATAATGACCGGGGGAAAAAAGTAATTAAAGATGTGAGAGAAATGCCTTATGATTACCGAGGAAGAATGGTAGTTTTGCGCACCCTGGAATTAGGCCTGGCTGAAGTTGCAACTAAGCTAATTCCTTTGTATGTACTAAAAATATAAATTCTGAAAAGAATAGGAATAAAAAAAGTAAAAAAGAGGACGGAAAAAAGCCGTCCCTTTTTCTTTATTTAATTTAAATTTAGACTATGTTATAACAAATTAATCGTTAGCGAATAAGGAGGTATTAAAATGAATCCTGGTTTTTTTAAAAAATTGTTTGGAAAAAGAGAAGAAAATTCCTCTAGAATGCTCTGGATTTATTCTCAATGTGATAAATACGGAGAAAAATTAGAACCCTTGTCAGAAAGTACAATAACCTTTCTCCTACTTATAAAGATGATGGACCGGCCTACATATTAAAAAAAGAATTGATTGGTGCTTCTTGCCCTAATCGAATTAACTTATCTTTAGAATTTGACCAAAATTACCGGAAGATATCTGATGAAATCACCGGCGGCCACTTTATTTCCAAAGAAGAGTATCAACTCTAAACTTTTTACTGAGGATTGGGCTGTTTAGTTGGTTTTTTTATCAGAATAATAAAAATTCCTACTAACATTATTCCTATACAAAAAATCTGAGCTAAGTTAAAATGACCTAATTTAAAGACTGCATTGGAAACTTGCTCTCGAACAAATTCGATAAAAAAACGGGTTAAACCATAACCTATAAGATAAAAGGAAAGAAAAAAACCGTCAAAATATTTTCTTTTCCTTATATTCCATAAAATTAAAAATCAGAATATCCCTTCAAAAAAAGCTTCATAAAGTTGAGAGGGATGCCTTAATTGATGAGTAGGGTCTAAAGGAAAATACATTCCCCAGGGCAAGTTGGTAACTCGACCGTAAAGCTCACCATTTATAAAATTACCTAATCTACCAAAGGTATAGCCTAAAGGAATAGCGGGAACAAAAAGGTCAGTAAAATGCCAAATATTTATTTTTTTCTGATAACAAAAAATAATATCAATTGATAATACAGCAATTAACTCACCATAGTAAGCCATACCTGAAATACCAGTATATTGAAGCCCATTAGAAAAATCAAAGGGAGAAATAATCTTTAATGGGTTAGCTAAATAGTATCTAAAATCAGAAGAAATAATATATCCTAATCTACCACCTACTAAGACCCCTAAGATAGCGTAAAGCA
This sequence comes from uncultured Atribacterota bacterium, assembly GCA_964441685.1. Lineage (GTDB taxonomy): Bacteria > Atribacterota > Phoenicimicrobiia > Phoenicimicrobiales > Phoenicimicrobiaceae > Sediminicultor. The sequence continues at coordinate 5,685 of CAYTVM010000007.1, forward strand.
TAGCAGTAAATATAGTGTCTTCTGAATATTTTAATTTTTCTGTTTTAATTCTATAAATCACTAAGAAATAAACGGTAAGAAAAGCTACACCATACATTAATCCATACCAATGGATTTTTACTACCCCAAAGTAAAAAATACTGGATTCATATGCTCTGGTATATAAGACCAATTAAAGCCAAAAATCCGTTCCATTTTTCTACAATCCTTCCTATTGCTTATTCTACAATCTGAGTAATATTAATGTAATAATCAAATATATTTACTTACTCTTTTATATAGCTATTTTGCGTATTATTAAATATCAAATTTAAAAATTAAAATTATTCTCAAAACTAAACCGGCAACTAACAAACCGTAAATTATCGATGCACTTGTTAAAAATATTGCTTTTTTAAATCCAAATTCCCTAATAAGCATCCCTAAAGCAATTATGCATGGAATCCCAATAGTAGAAGCCACGCCGAAAGTATATATTTGAAGAGGAGTTAAAACTGATGATATTTCACTACCCAAAACTGACACCAACATTCCCCCGGTTAAATCTTTTTGCAAAAACCCAAATATCAAAGGAATAATGGCTACAGCTGGCAATCCTAACCAAGTAGTGATTGGTGAAAGAGGTTCTATTATGATATTGGTAAGACCTAATATATCCAAAATTCCATAAGCTATTCCTCCAATTACCAACAGGGGCATAACTATATATACAAAATCTTTCATTCTAATCCAGCTTTTAGCAAGAACATTTTTAACCAAAGGTTTCCTATAAGGGGGTAATTCTAAAAGCAAAGGTTCACTTTTTATATGAATAACTTTTTTTATTCCAAAAGTCCAGATCAAGCCAGCAATTGATAAAGTAGCAAAAACAGAAAAAGCCAGCTTTATGCCTCCGTAAAATCCAACTATCCCCATTATTATGGCAATTCTTGAGGAACAAGGTACAAAAGCAAATAATGAGGCAGTATGAAATTGCTCTTTTTTAGATGACAAGACTCTGGTAGCTCTAATTGCTGGTGCAGTACAACCCAAGCCTAATGCTAAAGGAATAAATGATTTCCCGGGTAAACCTAATTTTTTCAAAAACCTTTCTGCATTAACAATAAATCTTGGAAGAAGCCCTATGTCTTCTAACAAACCTAAAAGCAAATAAAACAAGAAAACATAAGGTAAGGCGATGGAAACACCTGCTGCAAGTCCGGTTAAGCCCTGAACTAATATCATTGCAATAAAAGAATATTTTGTTATATCAAAAGAAGACAAAAATACTTCTGTTAAGTTCATAAGAACATTTTGAATCAAATTACCAAGAAATAATAGAGTCCCGAAGATAACAAGAAAAAACAAACCAGTAATAAATGGACCCCAAATTGTATGCAATAAAATATTGTCAATTTTCTCCTGCAAAATTTTTTCTTTTTTTAAAGAAGCTATTCGAGTAACTTTTTCTGTTATAAATGAAGCTGTTCCATATCTGGTTATAGATATATCCTCTGCGATTTTTGGATGTTTTACTAAACTTTTTTTAGTTTCTTCAATTATTTTTTTCTCCTTTAAATATTTATAAAAATCTTCATCTTCTTCTAAAACTCTTAAGGCAACAAATCTTTTTGGTAGCTTCCCTTTAACTTGAACGGAGATTTTATCTATTGCTTCTTCAATATGGTCATCGTATTTAATTTTAAAATTTTGCTTTGCTATCTTTTTAATTTTCAATACTACATCCATAAGTTTATTTATTCCCATTTTAGTTAAGGGATTTATAAAGACAACCGGGGCATTAAAGTATCTTTCTAATTTTTCACCATCAATTTTTATTCCTTTTTTTCTGGCATCCTCTATAAAATTAAGAGCTAAAACAACAGGTATTCGGGCCTCTAATATTTGCAATACCATATAAAGACTTCTTCCCAGAGAAGTTGCATCAGCAATCACTATTGCTCCATCCACTTCCTCCTCAAATAAAGTCTTCTCGGTAATTTTTTCTTCTTCTGATCTATCAGAAATAGAGTATATTCCTGGAGTATCTAAAAACTCAATTTGTAAGCTATTAATTTTCTTTTTGGCTTTAGTCACTTCAACAGTAGTTCCGGGGTAATTAGATACTGTAGCTACTGAACCGACCAAGGCATTAAGTAGTGAAGACTTCCCTATATTTGGCTGCCCAATTAGGAGTATTTTAAGATTCTCCATATTATTCTATAACCCCTCTTTTTATTGTTTCATTCCACTTCTTCTTACAATAAATCCAATCCACCAAATCAATTAAAATTTTTTTTAAACATCATACAAAGCTTCACTTTTTTATAATTGCAATAGATTCAGGAATGGTCTCTTTGTTTCCTCTTTGCCTTCTTTAACCTTTTTCTTATCCTTCACCATATTCTAACACCTTAATTTTTCTTGCTATATCTTTATCTAAGGCAAATTTTTTATTTTTTATTTTAATGATAATAGCGTTAGACATCTCACTCGTTATCATAACCTTTTCTCCTGGAACTATCCCCATACTGACCACTCTTTCAAATAATCCATTGTCCGAAATCATAATATTGGTAATTAGCCCTTTTTTACGCAGCTTAAGCTTTGTTAAGCAAATACCTTCTTCTTTAAATGTAGATAATTTTTTTATGTTGTTGAGAACCTCTTCAGAAACATAATGTTCAAGAATATGAGCTACTTTATGCGCCTCGTTTTCGGTTCTGGTTTTTTTAAAATAATTTTCAAAAACAAGATGTTTCTTTAAAATTTCTTTTGCATTTTCTTCTCCTTTATCTGTCAATCTAAAAAAAATCTGCTGAGATTGAATCAATCCTTCTCTTTCAAGTTCTTCAATCGCTTCATAGATAAAAGAAAGAGAAACTTTAATTTCTTCTTTAAGAATCTCTAATGAAACCCTACTTCTTTTTTCCCCTAATATTCTTAAAATATCTTCTTTTACTATTTTTAAAATACCAAATTCTTCAGTCATATTACCACCATATCTTTCAAGGCTGCAAAACAATCGAATCGAGTTATCTATCTCCGTCTATCTCATCCCATCCCCACGCCAGCCACCGGCATACCACAGTTGGGGCAGCGACCATTCGGTTGGACGCGGTTCTCCAGAATCCGGTATCCGAGGCGTCGAATCAGTATCTGCCCGCACTTGTGACATACTGTATTGACCTCACCAGGCACGTTACCTACATAAACGTACCGCAATCCCGCTTCTAGTCCGATTTCCCGAGCTCGGTTAGGTATCTCAACAGGCGTGGGGGATACATCGGTCATCTTGTAAGCCGGGAAGAAACGACTTATGTGCCAGGGAGTATCTACCCCTAACTCCTCGGCCACGAAATCCGCTACGTCCTTCAGCTCTCCATCATCATCGTTAATGCCGGGAATGACCAAAGTGGTCACCTCCAGCCAGATACCCAGCCGCTTCATCAATTTCATTGTGTTCAACACTGGCTGCAGCCGCGCCCCGACATACTTTCGGTAAGTCTTGTCGCGAAAGGCTTTAAGATCTACATTGGCTGCGTCCAGATAAGGCTGAAAGGTCTCCAGCATTTCCTCGGTCATGTAACCGTTGGTGATATATAGGTTAGCCAACCCTGCCTCGTGGGCCAGGCGAGCCGTATCATAGGCGTACTCAAAGAAGATGGTCGGCTCGGTATAGGTATAGGCAATGCTGCGGCAGTCAGCCTTTTGAGCTGCAGCAACAACCTGTTCAAGACTTGCCTCCTCCCCCATAATGAAATGCCTATCATGGACCATTTGGGAGATATCCCAGTTCTGACACCAACGGCAACGGAAGTTACATCCTGGAGTGGCGATGGAGTATGCGGTTGAGCCGGGGTGAAAATGAAACAGTGGTTTCTTCTCCACTGGATCCACGTGCTGGATGATAGTATGTTCATAAACCAACGTGTACAGAGTTCCGCCCCGGTTTTCCCGAACCTGACAGATACCCTTCTTGCCATCGGCGATAACGCAACGATGAGCACACAGGTTGCAACGCACCTTGCCCTCTGGCAGTTTTTCGTACAGCATAGCCTCTTTCGTGATACGCATCTCAGTTCTCTCCCTTATGATATTTCCTGAACCTTCTCAAGTAAAACTTGTGTTCTCAGGTATGATCAAAATGAGCATGTGAAATAAAAACTTTATCAATCGTAATTGGATCTATATTTAGCTTTTCCATATTACTGAGCAAATTTTTCCAATCAGTTCAAGTATCAAAAAAAATTTTGGGAGTATTTTTAGCCTCTACCAAAACAGAAAATCACCAATCAGACTGAAGATCTTCTCTAAAAGCATTGATATCGTAAATAATAATAACTTTCATAATCGTACTTCCTTTTTATTATATAACCTTTTGCGGATAGAAGAAAACTTGCCGATAGCCAAATTTGGAAAATCTTTAATTTTCCTTTTATCCACTGTTATATGACCCGAAGAGTAAGACTTCTAAAGGAAGCCACATAACCACAAACACCGTCAAAATCTTTGTGCATTATCTCAATAACTTAGTAAGATATTCAAAATGTCCTCTTAATTTGGCCGATACTATCTTCCACCATTCTTTTCTTTGGTTTTAACTGTATTTCTTATCGATTTTAGCCAGCCATTCATTTTCTTTAAGCTTGTATTAAACTTCTTTCTTCTGGTCTTTCTACCTACTTTGAAATTGCCTTTTTGTGTTTTATCACTAAAGTAAGTAAATCACAAAAAATCAAACGTATCCAGTTTCTTGCCCTTCTTTTCCGCATTTATTTTCACATACCTTTGCCCTTTTTCTTCCAGCCAGCGAGAATAAGTCCGGTAAGTATAGACCTTTTTTTTGAAACTTTTTTAAATCCAATTAATTTTAAAACAGCTATTCACTCTGAATTTCTTTTTCTGATATCTAAATTCTCTTCCCAATATAATTTTGAAAAATCTTCTTCTTTCATTCGCTGCAAAAATACCTTACCATCTAAATGGTCATTCTCATGTAAAACTACCCTGGCATGAAAGGGATGATTGATTTCTTCTATCTGCTCTTCCCCTTTAATATCTCGATATCGCAGCCTGACCCAACTCGATCTCTCTACCTGCCCATAAAGGGTAGCATAAAATATACTTAAACATCCTTCCGAATCACTATTAACTTCTGAAGATACAGCTAAAATTACTGGGTTTAAATAGGCACGAAAACTGATCTTAGGTAACTGGGGATAATCTTTAGTTGGCATAATATTCACAATAAATACTCTCCGAGAAATTCCTATTTGAGGAGCAGCCAATCCAACTCCTCCATAATGCTCTAAAGTTTTCTTTAATGAATCTACTATTTCTCTTCCCTGATCAAAATCTTCTACTATTTCTGATTTCTGAAAAAGCAATTTACCTTCCTCAGTCCATGCTTGTTTTGGAAGTATAATACCCATAATTTTTACCTCTAATTTTTACCTTCTTTTCATCTTATAATTTCCTTATTTCTTCCTTAAATTCTGTAAAATATTGGTTGATAATTCTTAAATTAAATCTTGGAAGAATAGATTCTTTTGGTTCTCTATCTAATAAAAACTTAAATGACTTTTCGATTAATTCTTCTTTGGTTATTTTACCTCCGGTTAAATCTTGCCAATACTCATCATCTAAACCTACATTATATTCTTTCTCTTCCACTTTTACTGTGAATTCTTGTTGGTTTTTCTTTTCGACTTTAATCATTTTTACTCCTTTCTAAAATTTAATATTTGACTTTGCTCAGGTCTACCCTCATGGATAATTTTTCCTCGAAATCTATTTATTAGATGAAAACCAAATTTCTCTATCTTTTGTTTAAGCTTTTCTGTTTCAATATGTTCAGGATAGACCGAAATTAAACCATCAGGTTTTAAAACTCTATAAACCCCCTTCAACAGTTCTAATAATTCCGGACTTTGCAGTGAGAAATACCAGAAAATGTCATAGAGTAAGACCACATCAAAAACAGCATCTTCAAATCCAAAGTTCAGCTGCCCAGAGGTTCTTATTATTTCTATATTGTGGAGATTAGCTGATTTAGTTTTTTCTTGTAAGTCCTTTAATTTGTATCCATCTTTATCTACAGCATATATTTTTCCTTCATTTCCGATTATTTTTGCTGCAGGAATAGTATAATTTCCTCCACCACATCCAAAATCCAGAACAATTTGACTTTCCTCAATACCGACTCTTTTTAAAATCTCTTTACATCTTTCTTCTGTATAATTTTCTATATTATTTTTCACTTCTAACCTCTTTTTAAAATTCTCCTATTTAGTTTATCACTACTTAAAATGAAAGCAAACCTAATATAAAAAGCGGCCAGAAATCGGACCGCTTGTTTTAAACTTTTTTTTGTTTGCTTGGAGACGTCGCCTGGTACGCCACCTCCTTTAATTCTTAGAGAAAACTATCTTCTATATTTCTCATTCCGCATAACTTCTTTTATGGCATCTGAATACTCAAGGCCAGTCTTAGTAGGAACTCCCCACAAATTTCTGCCAATGATTCTTCCTTCACCACCTGCTTCCATTATTATCTCAGTTGAATTCTCCAAAGCAACTTTTGCCTCTCCAGTTATTTTCGGTCCTCCAGAGAAAATCACAAAAGTCCTGGTTCCAGTACCCACTACAATCTTAGCTCTCTCAATATGTTGCTCTTTAGTCAGAAGAGAATCATAATTCGGTTTTTTTTGTTCTTCTTCCATCTTTTTTTCATAATCCATCAGTTTTCCCCTGTCTGGCTCAAGTTCTATATACTTTATTGCCTCTGGTATCTTACCAGAGTACTCCTCTTTTATAAACTCTTCGTACTTCTCTCTTTTTTTAGGTTCTACCACCGAGGGAAACTTTGTTTTTACTATATCTGCTCCTAAAGATTCAGCAGCAGAAACTGCATAGTGGCACCACAGTAAACTATCCTTTTTAGTTACGTCAGGTACTGGCCCTCTAGGATAACTCCATAGAACTAAAGGTAATCCATTACGGTGAGCTTCCTCTCTTATTCTCCCTATTCTCTCCACATCTTCTCCGGTCTGTTCAGAACCTAAATAAAAAGTTAAACCAACTGCTGCTGCTCCCACTTCCAAAGCATCTTCTACTGAACCAAACATTGTGGGACGAGGATAATTTTCTATATTTGCTTTTCCGGTATAGAAATGACCATCTAATTTTACCACCAAAGGAACGGAAGGATTAATATCATGTTGATACTTCTGGGCTTGACCTACAGATAGTACCAAAGCTGAAAAATCACCTCGATTAGCTAATTCTATCACTGAGCTTGGTTTAGCTGCTCTTTCCCACTTCCATTCATGGCCAGGTCCGTGTTCAACCAATTGATCAAAGGGAAGTCCCAGAAATGTACCATTACCGGGGCCATGCTCGTAAAGCATTCTACTTAATTTCTCAGTCACTCCTCTTCCTAGATGTCTTATCTGGTTAACTTTTGGTCTATTAGTCATTAAACTACCTCCTTAATAATATTTTTGTTCGTAGATTTTGTTCTTCCCGTTCTTATCTCATTTCCATCAAAAATATATTTTTTGCAAACTTGTTAACTCCTACTTCTACTTGTATTGTCTTTTCTCAATCTTTTTCTTTCTCACATTCTTAAAACTTGATCTATTTCCAATATATTTATCGGGTTTTTTCCCTTAATAGATTTCTAATAAGGAGTTAGTTTTTTTACTTTCTTTATTATTATTTCAAAACCATTAAAAGTCAAGCCTAAAAAAATGAGATCTTTATTAAAAAAATTAAGCTTTTTTTCTTTTGCCAACGAAAAATAATATTACTAAAGAAAATGGTAACAGGAATATTACCGGTGGATAAGGAGGTGTATAGGTACCCAAAAATCCCTCCAAGGAATTGAACCAAGGACCCTCTTCTCCACCAGGAATTGACTCGGTAATCCTTACAAATATATCGGTCCCTGCCAGTATCCATATTAACATACTTGCCATTAATGCCTTAGAGAGCTGGTGAATCTCTAAAAAAATTTTCAGACTGGACAAATAAAAAAAGCCGGCGGATATCACAATAAGTCCTCCCCATCCTCCTCTAAACATGTCACTGGAGATCTCAAGAATGCCCCAAGAAAAATCATTACCGCCCATTGTTACTATTAAATCAGTAATCCCAAAAATCAAAGTAACAATTCCTAAAACTCCAAAATATATTCTTCCAATTCTATCATTCATTTTATTGCACCCCCAATAATGACCAAATTAAATTTATCAAGCCACCATATAAAAATATTACCGTTACCAAGACCGCAAAACTACCTATAAGGTTTTTCCATCCTTCTTTAAGTAACATTACAAAGGTTGCTATACAAGGGAAATATATGGAAACGAGCACAACAGATGTGATCATTTGATATTTGCTCATTTCAATTGTACTAAGTTGAGCAACTGCAAGGTCTTTTCTTAAAAATGCAGCAATTAAAGGACCTACTGTTTCACCTGGAACCCCAAACCAACCAGTAAGAAGCGGTGTTAGTGTTTTAGCCAACCAATCTATAGTCCCGGCAAGATATAGAATATTTACAATTACACAACCCAATAACACAAAGGGGACCGCAGTCTTTAAAAACCCTCCTAACCTCATTCTTAGCTTTCTTGCTATATTGTTCCACATTGGTTTTTGATAAGGAGGAACATCAATTAGAATTTCAGGAGATTTCCCTGGAACAAGCTTATTTAAGATAAAACCAAAAATAAAATATCCGAAAATTAAGTATAGCAAAACTATACCTATACTCTCAGGAATTACCTCTTGCATAATCCCCAGTTGAGCCCCACAAGGAATAAATATTGCCAACAAGGTCATCATTATAAAACGTTGTTTTTTCGTTTCTAAAATTCGAGTTGCCGTTACTGCCGGTACATTACAACCTAAGGCAAGAATGGAAGGAACAATGGCATATCCATGTAAGCCGATTCTATGAAATATAGTATCGACAAGTACAGCCAGTCGAGGCATATAGCCCACATCTTCTAACAAAGCCATCATTAAATAAAATATAAATATTGCCGGTAAAACAACACCTATAGCTACAAAAAGTCCGGAAGTTAGAACCCCAAAAGCCTCAAAGCAATTATCTGCCGCCGGGTCTCCTACAAAGATATAGTAAAACCATCCACCTACACCTGGAAAAACTGATTGTATCCAGGGCAAAAAATGTCCATCAAACAATTTGACAAAAAATCCATCAGTACATAATGTACCGGCAAAAGAAGAAAATACACTCCAAAAACCATATAATACAGTTATAGCAATGGGAATACCGGTTAAAGGCTTAACAGTAAGTTCTCCTAGTGCATCTTTTAAAATATGTTTAAATTTGCCAAAAGTTACCACTTTATTGGATATTTTTTCAATTAAATCCCATCTCTCATCAGCAGTTAAGGTCATTTTGTCTCACCAACCCTTTCCATAATTTCCTTTACTCCAACTGAAGCTGCTTTTTTTAAACTTAATACTACTTCTTTAAATCCTTTGCCACTTATAGCAACCGTTGGTACTACTGGAATATTAAGAATGTTTTTTAATTTCTCTATATCGATCTGCACATTTTTATCTTCAGCCACATCCCACATATTAAGTGCCATTACAACTGAATAACCCCTCTCTATTATCTCTAAGCAAAGATAAAGTCCTCGCTCTATCTTAGAGGCATCGATTACACAAATTATTAAAGCCCTTTTTTCTTCTTCTAACATTTTTACAGCTACTTCTTCAGCTTTGTCTTTTGCTTCCAGAGAGAACGTTCCGGGTACATCAATAATTTCAAAATCCTCACTATCTCCTTTCATATATCCTTTAGTATAATCAACGGTAGTGCCAGGGTAATTAGATTCAATAACATTTGCTCCAGTTAGTCGATTAAAAAATACACTTTTACCCACGTTTGGATTTCCCATTAATAATATTTTTTTCATTTTTTTACCTCTACGATAATTCTATCAGCTATGCTCAATGCTAAGGAGGTATGAGCCCCATCAACCTCTACCACAATTGGGCCTCTTAGAGGATGTTTAGTAATCATTTTAAGATTTTTACCAACCCTTATACCCATACCAGCTACCTTATTTTTTAAATCCTGCTCAATACTTCCTACCCTACCCTCTTCTTCATAATTCATTTCAGACAATTTTTTTTCCATTTTTTCATCTTCCTTTTATTATTCTAATTTTTTGAGCCATACCTCTACCCAAAGCAATTACACTTCTATTAGCTTCTATCACTACTGGACCCTGTATCGAGGATATCACACGAAAAGTATCTCCCTCTTTTATCCCTCTCAAGTATAATCTCTGTCTGAGGCCTCGTCCTCCTTCAATATTAATAATTCTTGCCCATTCTCCCGGTTGTAATTCGTAAAGAAATTTAGGATTCAAATTTCTACCTCCATTTTATTCATTAATATATAATGCGACTCATTCTCAATAAAAACTTAAAAAAAAACTACTTTGCTTCGCCTTTTATCTTTTTATAACAATCTTCACAATATCCTTTTATCTCTAATCGATGTTCTATAGGTACAAAATTATGTTGTCTACAAACTTCTTCCTGTAATTTTTCTATTCTTTCATCAAAAAATTCTATGGTTTTCCCACATTTAACGCAGACCAAATGATCATGATGTTTTTTATTAAAAATATTTTCATACCTTATCTTATTTTTATCTTGGCAATGTACAGTTTCAGATAGTAAACCACTTTGTAGTAATAACGGAATAGTCCTGTAAATAGTAGCCCGGGAGACATCATCACCCTGTTTATGCAATTTTTCAAAAAGTTCCTCTACATCAAAATGGTTATGGAATGAAAGTGTTGCATTTAAAATTAGTTTTCTTTCAGAGGTATATTTAAATTCTTTTGATTTTAGAAATTCTTCGAATTTCTGTTTTGTAGTAATCAATTTTATTCTCCCTATTTATAATTGCAATTAAGTCTCAATATCAATATACAATACTAATTTTTACTTGTCAAGCTTCTAAGTACATTTTTTAAGTAAAATAACAGGAAATTTTTACAATATATTTTTCCCTTCTAATTATTATCTTAACTCTCAAATTCCATTCTTTTTGAAAAGCCCTTTTCTTTCAATACTTTTTCTATTTTCTCTTTATCCTTAATATAAAATAAATGAGTCACACATTTGCAATCTGAGGAACCAAAACCTTTTCTAACTATCTCGGTAATCGGGTTTCTACAAAATACCTCAGCTATTTCGCATTCAATTGATTCGAGAATTACCCAAATTTTTGAAATTTGAGTTCTTCTATTTTTTAAAAGATAATCTATATGCCAAAAACTCTTCTTATCTCTCTTTAAGTGCCTTCTCAGCCTGGCCTCTAAGCAACCTCTAGCTGAACCAATATAAATATAATCTCCTTTTTTAA